>NZ_JAGGLG010000019.1 GCF_017874315.1 Symbiobacterium terraclitae
TCCATTGTAACAGAAGGGCGGCTTCTTTTGTATTTAGACAAAAAGAAAAGGGGGCTGTCCCTAAGTCATCCTCGATGACTTTTGGGACAGCCCCCACTTAAAAAGGGGAGCCAGCGTCCCGTGGGGGGAGGACGCTGGCTACGGCAAAGGGGAGGGTTGTCCTCAACCCGTGGGGGCAGGCTGAGGACCGGAACAAAGGAGGGTGAGCGGTGGGTGATCCTCGGGTCGACCGACTGCGTTTCTTGGCAGGTATAGGCTTCGACGAATGCTGCGACATCGGGGTCTGATTGGGGGATCAAACCGCTGGATGTAGATCCAACCGACCCAAGTGATCGCCTACGTGCAGAGCATAACAAAGCTCCTGGAAATCGAACATCCATCCTTAGCACTCAAATAGTCTAGCGCAAGTACTACGCTATTCGGCCGAGCATCGTCCCTTCAGTGCTCCAGGGGGTCCCAGCGACCGGCCTCCTGCCGGAGGCGGCGCAGGAGCAGCGCGGGCCCCGGTGCGGCATCGGTCCTGCGCCCGAGCCCCTCGTCCACGAGGTTCAGTTCCGCGTCCAGCCACGCGTACGCCGTGAAGGGGGAGAAGCCGTCAACCTCGTAGCGCATGTCGGACCAGCGCACCTCCCAGAGGCCGTCCCGCCACGCCACCTCCACACGGGGGCGCCGGGTCCAGCTGGCAAAGGCGGTGACCGTCGCCGCCTTGAGGGACGCCAGCACCACCTGGTCATACTGGTTCGCGGCCCGCTGCGGCCGGCTGACGCGGCCCGGCCAGACCCAGACCATACCCGTCAGGAAGCCGCCGGGCTGCTGGACCACGTAGCGCCAGGCGTTGAGGGAAAGCAGCGTCGGGTGGACGGTCACCACCTGCAGCGCCCAGCCCACGCCGCACCCGACGGCCTCTCCGCAGTCCGCCGGGGGCCTGAGGTACTCGACCACCAGGGCCCTGGCACGGCGGTGCAGCAGGAAGCGGAGCAGCCCGTAGAACCCCAGCGCCAGCCAGACGCTCCCGAACACGACTGGCCGCCCCGCCGGGAGCAGCGCGTGCGCGAGCCACCCCGCGCCGACGATGGCCAGGATGCCCAGGTCGACGATCGGGATGAGGTCGAAGGCGATGCGGCGGGGGGAGAACGGCCACAGGCCCTGCGTGCCGTAGTCGTTGCCGAAGTCGAACAGCACGTGCGAGAGCGTGCCCAGCAGCGCCGCTCCGAAGAGCGGCCCGAGCGGGGCACCGGGGTGCAGCAGCTTCATCCCGGCCGCGATGAGCGCAGCCTGCAGTGGCAGCGTCGCCAACCCGTGGGTGGGACCGCGGTGTGCGCGCAGGTAGCCCACTCGACCGCGCACGAACTGCACCACGATGTCGATGTCGGGCGACTCGGCGCCGAGGACCGCGCTCCAGCAGACGGCCGCGTGGGTGCCCTCGGGGAAGAGCCCCGCCACCGCCGACCCGATGACGGCGTGCGATACGGGATCCACCGCAACACCCCCTTGCCGGCAGCTGCCTAGCGCCTGGGGTAGATGATCGAGGCCGCGGCCAGCGCCGGGTCGAAGTGGCTGCGCAGCCGCTCGTTCGCGGCCTCCACCGTGAGCGACTGCAGGGTGGGGAGCAGGTCGAACAGGCCGATCTGCTTGAAGAACCCGTCGATGAACAGGTAGGCTGCGCCCTCCAGGTCGTTCATCAGGTTGATCACGCGGCCGATCAGCTTCCGCCGCGCTCGCTCGAAGTCGGCCTCCGCCAGCCCCTGCTGCTGGGCCTCCTGGAAGCCGGCCAGCAGCCGGGCCTCCAGCTCGGACGGATCGTGGGTCGGGCCGGTGAGGTAGGTATGACCGAAGCTCACCTCGGGAACGTGCTCGAAACCGAACCGCTGGTCGATCAGTCCGGACTCGTAAAGGTGCGTGTAGAGCGGGGAGCCCCGCCCGATGACCACGTCAAGGAGCAGCGAGGTGAGCAGGTCGCGCTCGAGCAGCGCCCGGCCGGTGAGCCCCACCTCCCTCTCCTTGAACCCGAGCCGCAGGATCGGCTGACTCACCACCAGCTCCTGCATCCGCCGCCGCTCGTTGATGACGGGCGGCTCCTCGGGCAGGATTCGCTGGATGGCTGGCTGCGCCGGGTATTCGCGGCCGGCGAAGGACGCCCGGACGCGCTCCACCACCTCCGTCGGGTTCAGGTCGCCCGCCACGAAGAGCACCATGTTCGACGGGTGGTAGAAGATGCGGTGGCAGACATACAGCAGGTCCTTGTCGATCCTGCGGATCGACTCGACGGTGCCCGCGATGTCGATGCGCACCGGATGGCGCACGTAGAGCGCCTCCAGCAGGTTGGCCGAAGAGCGCCATCCCGGGTCGTCGAGGTACATCCGGATCTCCTGCTCGATGATCCCCTGCTCCTTGGCCACCGTCTCGGCGGTGAAGTAGGGTTCCTGCACGAACTCCAGCAGCAGGTCGAGGCACGCCTCGAACTGGCTGGTCGTGGTGAAGTAGTAAACGGTGTGGGTGAATGTGGTGTAGGCGTTGGCCTCGGCGCCGAGCTCCGAGAACCGGTCCGCCACGTTGCCCTCCGGGCTCTCGAAGAGCTTGTGCTCCAGGAAGTGGGCGATGCCGTCGGGCACATGCACGGCCTTGCCGGTCTGGGGATTGACGAACCGGCTGTCGATCGAGCCGTACTGCACCGCCACGCGCGCGGTCATCTGCCGGTAGCCTGGCTTTACGAGCACAGCCACCGTCAGCCCGTTCTCCAGCCGCTCCGTGAAGAGCTCATCCCGCAGCATCGGGTCAAACTGCCGCTCCATGACCTACGCCCCCCCTTCCCGCCGCGTGAGCATGTACACGGTGTCCGGCGTGAAGTGGCGGGCCGCCTCGGCCACCTGCTCACGGGTGACCCGGCGGTAGAGGGCCACCCGGTCGTCGATGGAGAGATCCCGTCCGGAGAAGACCTGGTCCACGGCCAGCTCCGCCATGGCCCCGGGGCTGTCGGCGGCGCTCAGCATGTCGTTGACCAGGGTGGCGATGGTCGTCTCCATCTCGGCGTCGGAGACCGCCCCCTCCTGCACCGCCCGGAGCTGCTCGAGCATGATGGCCTTGCACCGCTCCGCGTCGGCAAACTCGACCCCGGCGTACATGTAGCCGATCCCCTTCACCGTCTCGATGGAGGAGTAGGCGAAGTAGGCCAGCGAGTTCTTCTCCCGCACCTCCTGGAAGAGCTTCGAGTGCGAGAAGCCGCCCAGCACCCCGTTGGCGACCAGCATCGGGAAGTAGAGCTCATCCCGCAGCGTGATGCCGGTGCGGAAGCCGATCACCACCACGCCCTGGTTCACGTCCAGCCGGTCCACCACGTCCTTCACCGCGCGGTCCGGGCCCCGCTTCACCACGGTGTCGGGGAACCGGCGCGGACCGGCCGGCAGCGGCAGCCGCCGGGCCACCTCTTCCCGCAGGCCGGCGGGGTCCACGTCGCCAAGGACGAAGATGTCCACCGGCGCCTCGGTCAGCACGCGCCGGTGGTGGGCCAGGAGCGAGGCAGGCGTCACCCCCTCCAGGTCCTCCACCCGCCCGAGCCGGTGCAGGGCGAAAGCCTCCCCCTCGCACATGGCCGCGGTGCAGCGGACCATCGCGTAGCGCCGCTTGTCGTTGATCAGCCCCTCGATCATCTGCCGGAGGTTGGTACGCTCCTGATCCACATACTCCGGCTTGAAGCCGTCGCCCACCAGCAGCGGGCGGGTGATGATGCCGCCCAGCACGTCCAGCGCCTGCGGCAGCAGCCCCTGCGCCCCGGGCACGTGCTTCTCGCCGGCGACCTCCATCTGGAAGACGATCGACTGCACCTCACCCCGGCGCGCCACATCCACGCCGAAGGACGCCCCGTACAGCTCGTCGAGGTGGCGGGACAGTTCGGCGGTGGTGGGGAAGTCGGCCGAGGCGCGCGCCAGCACCATCGGGAGGAGAGCGTTGTAGGTGACGGTCACCGGCTCCAGCGGCATATGGAAGTAGACGTAAATCGTAGTGGTCTTGAACTTCGTCGTGGGCTGTACGTAGAGGTTCACCCCCTCACTGAGGGGGAAGCGGGTGAAGCGATCGCCCAAACGGAAAACCCTCCTTCCACAGTGCTAGTCTACCCCGCATCCCGGCAGCTCCGCACACCGGCCCACGCCAGGCACCACTCCACGGCGTCGGTGACCGGCAGCCCGGAGAGCTCGGCCAGGGGCACCCAGCGCGCCTCGGCTGCGTCGTCAGAGGGCGTCAGCGCGCCTCCGGCCGGCCGCGCGAGAAAGTACTGCACCACGTAGTGGTAGCGTACCCGGCCGGACTCGTCCCGGTCGATCGCGTCGCGGTAGCCCAGGTACCGCTCGATGGTGACGTCCAGTCCCGTCTCCTCCCGCACCTCGCGCAGCAGCGCCTGTTCCACGGTCTCCCCCAGTTCGACGCGGCCCCCGGGCAGCCCCCAGTAACCCCGGAGAGGCGGGTTCGCCCGCAGCACCAGAAGCACCTGCTGCCCGTCCATGATGAGGGCGTGGCACGACGGCATCGGGTATCCGGCATATGCTCGGCCCATCTGCTTCACTCCCTGTGAAAAACCCCCGCCGCTAAGGGCGGGGGGGTGAATCGCCGACTAGAAGGCCGGTGCGACCTGCGAGGTTCCGCCGCCGACCAGACGGGGCTTCTTGGGCTCCGGCTTTGGCCTGGGCGGCAGCAGCTGGGCGAGCAGGTCCTCCAGCTCCTTGCCCTCCAACGTCTCCTTCTCCAGCAGGATCTCCGAGACCTTGTCCAGGGCGTCCTTATGCTCCGTGAGGATGTCCAGCGCCCGCTGGTAGGCAGTGTGGACGAAGTTGCGGACCTCCTCGTCGATCAGGCCAGCCACCTCTTCGGAGTAGTTGCGGAGCCGCGTCATGTCGCGGGCCAGGAAGATCTCGTCCTGCTTCACGCCGTAGGTGAGCGGCCCGAGCTTCTCGCTCATGCCCCACTCGGTGACCATCCGGCGGGCCCACTGGGTGGTGCGCTCGATGTCGTCGTAGGCGCCGCTGGTGATCTCGCCGAAGGTGATCTCCTCGGCGGCCCGGCCGCCCAGCGCCATGGTCATGCGGTCGAGGATCTCCGACTTGGAGATGTTGTACCGGTCCTCCACGGGCAGGAACATGGTGTAGCCCATCGCCCGGCCCCGCGGGATGATCGTGATCTTGTGCAGCGGGTCCATGTGTGGCAGCATGTGCCCGACCACCGCGTGCCCGGCCTCGTGCCACGCCGTGACCCGCTTCTCCTTCTCCGAGATCACCCGCGACCTCTTCTCGGGGCCGCCGGCCATCACCCGGTCGATCGCGTCCTCGAGGTCGGACATGGAGATCTTCTTCTTCCGCCGCCTGGCGGCCAGGAGCGCGGCCTCGTTCATCAGGTTGGCGATGTCGGCACCGGTGAAGCCGGGCGTCCGCTTCGCCAGCACCTCCAGGTCGACGTCCTGATCCAGCGGCTTGCCCTTGGCGTGCACGTTGAAGATGGCGAGCCGGCCCCGCAGGTCGGGGCGGTCAATCACGATCTGCCGGTCAAACCGCCCGGGGCGCAGCAGCGCCGGGTCCAGCACGTCCGGCCGGTTGGTGGCGGCGATGATGATGATGCCCTCGTTGGCCGAGAACCCGTCCATCTCCACCAGGAGCTGGTTCAGCGTCTGCTCCCGCTCGTCGTGACCGCCGCCATAGCCGGCGCCGCGCTGGCGGCCGACCGCGTCGATCTCGTCGATGAAGACGATGCAGGGCGAGTTCTTCTTCGCCTGCTCGAACAGGTCGCGGACGCGGCTCGCGCCGACGCCGACGAACATCTCGACGAAGTCAGAGCCCGAGATCGAGAAGAACGGGACGCCGGCCTCGCCGGCAACCGCCTTGGCCAGCAGGGTCTTGCCGGTTCCGGGCGGGCCGAACAGCAGAACGCCCTTCGGGATCCGGGCGCCGAGCTCCAGGTAGCGCTTCGGGTGCTTGAGGAAGTCGACGATCTCCGCGAGCTCCTCCTTCACCTCATCGATGCCGGCGACATCCTCGAAGGTCACCCGCTTCCGGTCGTCGGTGATCAGCCGCGCCCGGCTCTTGCCGAACTGCATGACCCGGTTACCCGATCCCTGGGTCTGCTGCATGATGAAGAAGAACGCGAGGAGCACCAGCACCACCGGAACCAGGGTCTGCAGCAGGATCGCCCAGATGCCGGACGTGTTGTCCTGCCGGAAATCGTACTGGATCTCCGGGTGCTGCTGCAGTTCCTGAATCAGGGGCCCCTGGTTGGACGGGCCGGGCACCTGCACGGTGAATTTCTCGCCAGTGATCAGCTCACCCTCAGCGTACGACCCGCTCAGGGTGACCCGCTTCACCTGTCCCTCCTGGATGTACTGGATGAGGTCAGAGTACATCAGGCGGGTGGTTTGCTGGCTGGTCCCTCCCAGTTGAACGGCTATCGCCACTGAGATGACCAGTATCAACATATAGAAGGCAAGACTGCGGAATAGCTTATTCAAGTCTGCCAGGCCCCTCCTTCCACAAAGGGCAGTCGCGACAGGGCGCAGAGAGATACTTCTTCACTGTTTGAGTCGGCCGCGAGGCGGCAAAAGATACTTGCTCAGTGTACCATATTTGACGGCCCGGAGCAACCTGAGGCGCCCGCCGTTCCGGCGCCCATCGGCCCCTCCGGGGCGCTGCGCAGCACGACGCGGAGCACCGTGCGCGTCTCTGCGTCCGGGCGGAACCGGCGGTCCCGCCTCACTCCCGGCACCCAGACGACCGCGTCTCCGGCGACCAGGAGCGGGAGGCGATCGCGCCGGGCCCTGGGCACCTTCGCATCTACAAGGATATCCTGAAGCTTCTTGGAGCCTTCCATTCCCACGGGCCAGAGCCGGTCCCCCGGCTGCCGCAGGCGGATCGCCAGCCTCCCGGGCAGCCGGTCGCGGTCAAGCCAGGCTTCATCCGGAGGCTCCGCACCCGCCACGGCCGCGGCGGGCACAACCTCCGTGTACACGCGCAGGCCCAGCTCCGGAATTCGCGTCTCCCCCCCGAGGACCAGCTGCCACTGCCCGTCCCGGGGCGTGCTCTCCCCGACGGTCCTGGCAAAGCGGCAGCGCCCGTACTCCACGGTCAGGCACACCCCCTGCGGCAGGTCCAGCCTGTGGCTGCCGTCCGTCCGCCCGGCCAGCTCCAGCACCCGGTTCACCGCCGGGAGCCCGGGCGCATATTCCGCGCCCGCCACGCGCTGGACCGCCATCCGGACGACCCTGCGCGCGAGCGCCGGCGGTTCCTGCACCAGCCGCGGACCGTCCAGCTCGACGGCGAGCTCCCCGGACGGCGTCCGCTCCTCGCGCCAGCCGCAGCGAGCACGCGCCTGCTGCGCCAGGTCCGCGAGCAGGCGGTCCTCCTCACGCAGCAGCTCTGCCATCTGGGCAAGGTGATCCACCACGGCCTCGTCGTAACGCTCGGCCAGCAGCGGCAGCAGCTCGTGCCGGATCCGGTTCCGCAGGAAGTCCTGCTGTAGATTGGACGCATCGAGGCGGGGTGCGAGTTTGTGTGCGCGGCAGTACTCCTCGATTTCCGCGCGCGTACACGTCAGCAGCGGACGGATGATGACGAGGCCGCCCTCCTCCCGCACCGGCGGGATCCCGGCAAGACCCGTCGAACCGCTGCCCCGCAGCATCCGCATCAGCACGGTCTCGGCCTGGTCGTTGCGGCTGTGGCCCGTCGCCACCCGCTGTGCGCCGATGGCGGCGGCCAGCCGGCGGATCTCGGCGTAGCGCCTCCGCCGGGCGTTGGCCTCGAGGGAGCCGGGCTCCCGCTCCAGCTCCCCGGCCTTCAGGGCGACCGTCGTCAGGGGCAGGGACAGGCTTCGGGCCAACTCGGCGACGTAGGCAGCGTCGGCGCGGGAGGCCGCGCCGCGCAGGGCGTGGTCCATGTGAAACAGGTGCAGCGAGAGCCCCCACTCCGGGGCCAGGCGGTGCAGCAGGTGGGCGAGCGCGACCGAGTCCGGGCCGCCGGAGACGGCCACGATCACCCGGTCCCCGGGCAGCACCATCTGATGCCGCACCAGTTCGGCGCGCACCCTCTCCAGGAGCGGCACGGCGTCACCCCCCCCAAGCGAATCCCCGGCAGTGCCGAGTCGCGTTTCGACACTGGCCGGGGATTCCCTTCCTCACCGGCACCGCATAGCATTAGCGCCTGCGGCCCCGCTCACCCCTGTCCTCCTTCCGCTGGGGCTTCATGCGCGGCGCGGGCTGCGCGGGGACCCATTCGCCGGTCACCCTGGGTCGCGGCCGCTCGTCGCCCCCGTGGCCGTCCACCTGATCCACCCGGGCGACGACCACCGTGAGGTCGTCCTCCGGCGCAGGCGTCAGGTCGAGCGCACGCGCCAGCAGCCGCTCCGCCAGCTCTTCCGGATCCGCCGTCTGCTCGCGCCCGAGGTGCTCCAGGACCCAGCGCTCCTTGTCCGCCTCGTCCCTGGCCACGTCGAGGATGCCATCGCTCACCATGACGATGATGTCGCCGTCGCGCAGGTTCCGGAACTCGGGCTCCACCTCGATCTCGGTGACGATGCCGACGGGTACGGACGGCATCTTCACCAGGGTGACGTCGTTGCCCCGCTTCAGGAAGCTGGGGGCGGCGCCGACCTTGACGAACTCGGCGCGCCCCGTGGTCAGGTCGAGCACCGCAAGGTCCACGGTGGCGAAGCTGTCGCCGGGGCCGCGCAGCAGCAGGACGGAGTTGACGGTCCTGACGGCCACCTCCGTGTTGAACCCGGCGTCGAGGAGCTGCTGCAGCAGCTTGACGGTCTCGCCGGACTGCACCGCCGCCTCGCGGCCGACGCCCATGCCGTCGCTCAGGGCCAGCAGAAAGCGGCCCCGGGAGAGCGGGCCCGTCACGGCCGAGTCGCCCGAGATGTGGCCGCCCCGCTTGGGCATGCGGGCCACGGCCGCCGTCGCCCGGAAGACGGCTGTCAGACCCTGGTGGTTCCGGCTGCCCGCCTCCACCTCGTCGGCCATGCGGTCCAGCATCCGGGCGACGTTCTGCACGTACTCTCCGGCGATTGCCCTGCCCTCCTCCAGTTTCCGCGTGAGGGCACGGCCGGACCGCTCCAGGTCGTGGACGTGGTTGAGCGTCACGACGATCTGCTCGGGGTGGATGCACCTCGCCTCCAGCTGCTCCGGAAGCGGCGCCATGGGCAGCGTCCCCTCGTTCTCGATCTGCTCCCACAGTCCCTCAAAGAGCCGCCGCGACTCCTCTGGCTCCTTCTGCCAGCACTGCGCATACAGCGAGCACGAGTGGCACACCGTCTCCACCACCTGGCGGAACCGGGTTTCGGGCTCCTGCGCGGCGCCGGCGCTCACGGCGGCCACCTGCGTGTACGTGCGCTGGATTTCCTTCAGGACCTGTGCCATGGCCCGCAGCTGGTCCCGTGCGCCGGCCACCACCGCGTCCTCCCTGTCCTGCCCCGCCGGCGGGTTCTGCGCCCGCGGGCGGACGCTGACGGCCCCGGACAGGCGGGAGATCCAACGGGACGGGATGATCCAGAACAGAACCGTGGCGGCGACGGCGGAGAGGGCCATCGACTCCAGCACGGCGCCCTGGCCCTGGGTTGCCATCGTGTACGAGAGGAAGCCCAGCATGTAGGAGAGGCCGACGCCCGGCTTCCTCAGCTCCCGGAACGAGCCGCCCAGGAACCCTGCGATGACGTAGGCCATTGCGTGGCTCTCGGTGAGCGCGGGGTTCAGCCATGCTCCGGCGGCCGGAGGGCTGGCGAGCACCGAGAGGAACGACGACATGCCGATGACGGCCCCGGCCGCGGCGCCCCACCCCAGGCCGCCGGCCTGGGCGAACAGCATCACGGCCAGACCGGCCGCGGTCGCGTGCAGGGAGACCCGCCCCCAGAGGGTGAGGTCCTGCAGGCCGGTGAACGCCGCCGCCAGGAGGATGATGGCGGGAATGGGCAGGTCGGCGGTGAGTCCCTCCGGATAGCGGGGCTGCGTCAGCTCCTCGACGGCGAGGGTGAAGATGAGGGCCAGCACACCCGTAAGGCCTGCCCAGAAGGTGAGCTGTATCCAGTCCGCCGCGGGGTTCTGCAGCACCCCCTGAACCGCCGCCGCGACAGAGCCCACCAGGGCCGCGACCAGGGCGGCGTAGCGGGCCTGAAGCCGGGAGAGACCTCCCAGCGCGTGCACCACGCCGAGGGCGGCCGCGGAGGCCGCGAACGCCGGAAGCGGCTGGACGGTGGCGGCGCCGCCCATGACCGCCAGCGCCACGGGAACCCCGGCCGCGCTGCTGAAGCCGGCGGCGCGCACGGCCATGTAGAAGGCAATCCCGAAGGGAGCCACCGGGTCGAAGGGCTGCGCCCTGCCCATGAGGAATCCGAGGCAGATGCCGGCGTAGAACAGAGGGTGCCACGCCCAGGCCATCCGGGAGACGAACCAAGACCCCAGGCGCCTCCACCGGTTCGGCCCCGGCTCCCTGCGGTCGGAGGGCTTCGCTGGCACGCCACCACCCCCAGCGAGAGATTCGCAGCACCGATTGTACCGCACCTGGCACGCCGAAATTTGTCGAATCCTGGCAGACGCGCTATGTATTTCCACCAGGCGTAAGAGAAGCGCCCGGCGACTGCCTGCTGGCAGTGCCGGGCGTTCCTCCCCTGGTGACCCCAACGGGATTCGAACCCGTGTTTCCGCCTTGAAAGGGCGGTGTCCTAGGCCTCTAGACGATGGGGCCAGCAAGAGGCTAGTTACGATTATGAGGCGACAGAAACACAACGTCAAGTAGCGGCGGCTGGCAGGCGCCCCATAGCCGCACGGGGCGTCGGCCGGTCAGTACCGCATGGTGCAGCTGGGAGGACGGGGGATGTACACGTCCGCGTCGTCCTGGAGCAGCACCTTCACGCGCGCGCCTGCCGGCAGGGGGCCGCAGTGGCCCGGGATGACGGCGTACGCGTTGGCCGCGCACATCGTGCTGAGGACCCCGGCGCGCTGCGCCATGCCCGTGTCGAGGTGGATCTCACCGTCCGGTCCGTTGTACGCCCTGGCCCGCAGGAAGCGGGTAAGCGCCACTTTCTTGAGCACGGGTTGGTCGAGGATGCCCTCCGCCTCCCTGAGGCCCAGCCGCTTCCTCCCCAGCAGGTGGTCGAGGAGCGGGCGCACGAGCAGGTCGAAGTCGGTGATGGCCGCCGCGGGGTTCCCCGACAGCCCGATGACCAGGCGGCCGTCCAGCAGCCCGGCGCAGACGGGCGTGCCGGGCTTGATGCTCACCCGCCAGAACAGCTGCTCCGCCCCGAGGACGGCCAGCGCCTCCTTCACCACATCGAACTGGCCTACGGAGACCCCGCCGGTCGTGATCAACAGGTCGCAGCCATGCGATTGTCCGAGCGCGCGGGCGATCACGTCGGTGACGTCACGCGCAATGCCCAGCATCACCGGCTCACCGCCCGCCGCACGCACCAGGGCCGCCATTCCGGGCCCGTTGGAGTTGCGGATCTGGCCGTGGCCGGGCACCTCCCCGACCCCGACGAGCTCGTCGCCCGTGCTGAGGATGCCCACCCGGGGCCTCGCGTAGACCGGGACGCGCTCGATGCCCAGCGCAGCCAGCAGGTTGATCTCCTGCGGGCGGATGAGCTGGCCCGCAGTGAGGACCACCTGTCCCTCCTGCACGTCTTCGCCGATCGGGGCCACGTTCTCCATCGGCGGCACGGGGCGGAAGATGCGCACGCCCTCGTCCGTCACCCGGACTTCCTCGAGCCGGATGACGGCGTCGGCCCCCTTCGGGAGCGCACCGCCGGTCATGATCGCCACCGTGGTACCGGGGGCCAGCTCGTCCTCCAGGGGGTGCCCCGCCGGGATGACGCCGACGAGCGGCAGGGTCACGGGCACCTCCCGGGTAGCGCCGAGCGTGTCTTGTGAGCGGACGGCATAGCCGTCCATGCCGGAGCGGGGGAAGGGCGGCAGCGGCTCCGGCGCCCGCATGTCCTCAGCCAGGACCAGGCCCAGGGCGTCGGCCAGCGCCAGCCTTTCCACGCGGCGCGGGGGAGCGTGTTCCAGGAGCAGCGCACGAGCTTCCTCAAGCCTGAGCAATGCGGTCACCCTTTCGCTAACCCTTCTTGTCCGATTCCGGGTCCTTGGGCTCTTCAGACTCAGGCTCGTCGCCCCGGGCGCTCTTCATCGAGCTCCGGAACTCGCGGATCGTATCACCAATCGACTTCCCTAACTGCGGGAGCTTCGAGGGTCCGAAGATTAGCAGAAGCACGATAACGATCAGTGCGATCTCCATCGGGCCGATTCGCTGCAGCATTCCTTACGCCTCCTATCTTCGGAGCAAACGCTGTTCCACGAAGTCTGCGATGGCCGGGATGTCGTTCCAGTCGAACCGGGGCCGGTCCGTCTCCACCGGGAGGTCGCCGGCCACGGCCAGCAGCGAGGGGTCGTCGCCGCAGAGCAGCCGGCCCTCGTTCCTGGCACTGCTGAAGATCTCGATCTTGGCGAAGCGCTCGCGCTTGAAGCCTTCCGTGATGACGATGTCCACCGGTCCCAGCAGCGCGATGGCGTCCGCTGCGCTGAACCGATCCGCATCGACCGACCGCACCAGCCCGATCTGGCCGGGGCCGATGATGCAGACGGCCCGGGCACCCGCCTGCCTGTGCCGCCAGGTGTCCTTTCCCTCATGGTCCATCTGAAAACCGTGCACGTCGTGCTTCAGGGTGCCAACGCTCCAGCCGCGCCGGGTGAGCTCCGCCACCAGGCGCTCCACAAGGGTCGTCTTGCCGCACTTGCCGCAGCCGACCACCGAAAGCACAGGGGGCATGGCCATGATGTCTCTCTCCGCCTTCCTCGCCACTGTCAGGTTAATGTTACCCCGTTGTGGGCTTCCGGGCCATCGGGCGCGGGGCCATGACCGATTAGCCCAAAATGAGGGCTGCGTTGTGGGGGGCGTGCGCATGCTAAGGCGGTGAGGAGGTGACCCGATGTCGCGCAAGGGAGAGCGCAACCAGAGGCTGCAGGCGGGGAAGGCCAACCGGCGGGAACGCGGTTTCCTCCCCAGCATGGAGGGCGCGGCCAAGGCGCAGTTCGACGACCCTGAGGAGGCAAAGCGGAAGACGCTCCACGTGCCCGACCCGGCGGACCGGTGGCCTGACTAGCGCACCCTCCCTCCATCCCCCGCATTGGATGGAGGGAGGTGACGCGCAGATGTATGTGACGACAGTGGCGCCGGGCGAGAGCCTGGCGCAGGTCGCCCGGCGCACCGGCGTGACGGTCGAGGCGCTGGCCGGCGCGAACGGCCTCGGGACCGACGGCAGGGTGACGCCCGGGCTCGCGCTCGTCGTGCCCTCCAACCAGTACGTGGTGCAGGCGGGCGACACGCTGTTCAGCATCGCCCGGCTGAGCGGGCTGACCGTGGCCGAGCTCCGCCGCGCCAACCCGGGCCTCCCGCAGGTGCTGTACCCGGGCAGGCGGCTTCGCATCCCCGATCCCCCGCGGCGCGCCGCCGAGGTGATCGGCTACCTGCCCCTCACCGACCCCGGCGTCACGGCAGACGACGTCGCTCCCTGGCGGGGCGGGCTCACCTGGGTGGCGCTCTTCTCCCACCTGATCGACGGCGAGGGCAACCTGCCGCCCATCGACGACGCGGCGGCGATCACGGCCGCCCGCGCGGCCGGCGCGCAGCCGCTGCTCTCCATCGCCAACATGGAGCCGGGCGGTGCATTCAGCCCCGAGTTCGCCAGGCGGATCATCACGGTGCCCGAGGTCCGCGAGCGCACGATCGCCAGCGTCGTCCGCCTCCTGAACGAGAAGGGCTACGCGGGCGTCGACGCCGACATCGAGAACATCGATGCGGACCTGCGGCAGGGCTACGTCGACTTCCTCCGCGAGCTGAAGCAGCGAATCGGGGACCGGCTCCTCAACGTGGCCGTGCCCCCGAAGTACGACGAGCAGACCTTCGCCTACGCCCGGGGGCACGACTACGCCGGGATCGGGCGCGTGGCGGACCGGGTGTACATCATGAACTACGAGTTCAGCTGGGTGGGGGGCCCGCCCGGGCCCATCGCGCCGCTGCCGCAGTACCGCCGGGTGCTGCTGTACGCCGCCAGCCTCATCGACCGGGCCAAGCTCCTCGCCGGCATCTCCACGACCGCATACGACTGGGAGCTGCCCGATACGCCGGAGAACCGCGCCCGACCGCTGTCGCACGACGCAGCCGTTGCACTGGCCATCGAGCGGGGCGTTCCGATCCGGTACAGCGAGCCCCAGGCCTCGCCGTGGTTCCGCTATACGGATGGCAGCGTGGAACGGGAGGTCTGGTTCGAGGATGCGCGCAGCCTTCTGGCCAAATTCGCCGTCATCCGCGAGCTGGGCCTCAGGGGATACGGCATCTGGCACCTGGGCGCACGGAACTCCGGTCTCATCACCCTGAGCCGGATGCTGTTCACGGTGAGCGGCGGGTAGGCCGGATACGACCCACGAGCCAGTCAGGCCCCGCCCGGCGTTCGCCGCGGCGGGGCTCATCTGAGCTCAGCTCCCCGTGCTCGTGTAGTTGCGCGTGCCCAGCTGCCAGAACCCGTATGCGGCCGCGATGGAGGCCAGACCCACCGCCGGGGTGGCCCAGGCCAGCGCGGGAACCGGCAGCTGCGCCACCCGGTCCAGCAGGACGTGCGCGGGGAAGAAATTGATGAAGGCGAAGGGGACGAGCACGGTGAGCACCACCTGCATCGCCCGGTGGTAGATGGAGATGGGGTAGTTGATCAGCTGCCGTGCCGGGAAGACGAGGTTCCAGTAAAAGGTGTAGGTGCGGGTCGTCCAGAAGGCCAGGGTCGCCGTGGCGATGAGGGCCGCGCCCAGGATCAGGCCTCCGCCCAGCGCGGTGAGCAGCAGGTAGGCCAGCTTCACGGCGGTGAGGCGCACGCCGGCCACCCGCACCGCGAAGATGAATGCGGCGATGGAGAAGACGAACTGGCCCATGCCGTTGATGGGCGACTGGCTGCCGAGGACGGTGAGCAGCGGGTTGATGGGCCTGAGCAGGGCCCGGTCGTAAGTGCCCATCCGCACCTGCTCCTCAAAGCCCACCAGGCTCCAGAAGAACGAGACCGACACGCCCCAGGCCAGGATGGCGAGGGCGTAAAGCAGGACGATCTCCTCCAGGCGCCAGCCGCCCACGGTATTGAAGCGCTGCGTGAGCCAGTAGAGCGCCACGAACTGTCCCCCGTAGGTCAGCACCATGGAGATGATGTGGGCGACGAAGTTGGCCCGGTACTGCATCCGCGCCCGGGCCTGGGCCAGCGCCATCCGGCAGTAGCACGACAGGTTGTGCCGCAGGTCCATCGCTATCCCCCCTGCATCGTCAGTCTCCGCTGCCCTGCGGTCCACATCGCCCAGAGCACCGCGACCGCCGCCAGCGCCCACGCCAGCTGCAGGCCGAGCGCCCGCAGGAGTTCGGCTCCCGACAGCGTTCCGGCGAGGATGGCCGAGGGCACGAAGAAGGTGCCCGCGAAGGGGAGGTACGACGCCAGGGCCCCGGCCCACGCCGGCAGGTAGTAGAGCGGGATGAACTCGCCGGAGAAGAGGGAGCTCATCAGCTCCCACAGGTTTTCGGCCTCGGTGAACTGCACCGTCCAGAGGGCGATCAGCGTCAGCGAGAGCTGGAACGCCGCGGCGATGACCCAGCCCGCGAGCCCGCTGGCCGCAAACAGCAGGAGCGCCGCGGGGTGGGGCGCCGGGAGGCCGAAGGCGATCCAGATCAGCACGAAGACCGGCAGCGACCGGGCGAGCCGGAAGAGCGACCGGCCCAGGAAGTCGCCCAGCACCCGCACCGGCAGTGCGACGGGCTTGATCAGCTCCAGCCCCACGTCGCCCATGCGGAACTTCTCGCTGACTTCCCAGGTGGGAATGAAGATCAGTTCGCCGAGGAAGCGCGAGGCGATGATGTACTGCATCTGGCGCTCCAGGGCCGCCGGGTCATCCCGCAGCAGCGCCGTCCAGATCCCGGCGAACAGGACGAACCAGATGAGGCTGGAGGCCAGGCCCAGCCAGCCCTCCACCTTGTAGGCCGCCTGCTGG
The DNA here is from genome assembly GCF_017874315.1 of Symbiobacterium terraclitae. Taxonomy (NCBI): domain Bacteria; kingdom Bacillati; phylum Bacillota; class Clostridia; order Eubacteriales; family Symbiobacteriaceae; genus Symbiobacterium; species Symbiobacterium terraclitae. The sequence goes on from NZ_JAGGLG010000019.1 coordinate 16,037, forward strand.
CGGAACCCCTGCGCCACGAAGGCCGCGAACACGCCCATCGAACTCGTTTCCCCCCTCATGAAGCCACCACCACGTACGTTAGCCCCGTCCCCGTTGAGAAGGAGTCTCTGTTTTCACTGTGGAAAGTTTTATGCATGCTGAGACGGAGGTTCACGCCATGAAAGCAGAGGTAGTCAACGCCTTTCTATCCGCTGCACGACACAGCCTGACCAAGGAACTGCAGTCCGAGGTCAAGAGGGTGGGCCTGTACGTGGACCCGACTGAGCATGTGACGGACGAGGTGGTGGTCTATCTTTCGTTCGTCGGGCAGGTACGCGGTTCCCTGCTGCTGGGCCTCGACCTTGCAGCTGCGCGGGCCATCGCCACCGCGATGGTCGACGAGCCCCTCGACGAGCTGACCGAGATGGGCCTCTCGGCCCTGGCGGAGCTGGGCAACCTGGTGGCCGGCGGCGCCTGCACCGAGCTGGAGCGAATCGGCCTCGCCGCCGACATCACCCCGCCGACGATCATGATCGGTTTCCGCTCCCGCATCTCCACCCTCGGCGTGAGCCGGGTCGTCATGCCGCTGGCCACGCGGCACGGCAAGCTGAACCTGCACCTCTCCCTTGATATCGCCGCCTAGCGCGGAACGCCGAAGGAGGGCCCAGAGCGATGACCCTGGTGCGCGACGCCATGATCCAGGTGCCTGCCCTGTCCGCCACCGATCCGATCTTCCTCGCCCTGAGGGCGATGCGGGAGCAGAAGGTCCCGTTCGTGCCCGTCGTGCGCAGCGACGGGAGCCTGTACGGCCTGGTGACGGAGGGCGATCTGATCCGCCTGATCTACCGGGCGACCCGAGAGCAGAGCGACACCGTTCCGCGCTGGATCCGGGGCGCGGGGCGCGATCTCCTGCAGTTCCAGTCACTCCGGGAGGTTGTCACCCGACAGCTGGACACCGTTGCTCCCGACCTCAGTCTGGAGGAGGCCGCGGAGCTGATGTTCAGCCACAACCGGAAAGTCCTGCCCGTCGTGGTCGACGGCAAGCCGGTGGGCTACCTCACGCGGACGGCGATCATCGACCACCTGATCGGATAATCCATTCCCCCTCTCGCCCGGCGAGGGGGGGTTCGTTCACTAGTTCCAAAGGACCACGACCTTTGTAAACTTACTATACGATAGATAGGCAACCGAGAGCCTTGCCGCACGTTGCGCAGGTCATATACCATCAAGGTGAAGAGGATAGTTCCCGATTTCACAAGCAGACTTGTTACAACTTTCACAAAGGTGGTGAGCGAATGTCCAGACCATGTTGTCAGGGCATCACGCCAGACGACCCGCGGTTCGCCGAACTGGATGCGTTTATCCGGGACGGTCACGCTGCGCCGCGGTTCCTCATCGCTGTGCTTCACCGCGCACAGGAGCTCTTCGGGTACCTGCCCGAGGAGGTTCAGAGCCATATCGCGAAGGCCCTGCACGTGCCCCCCAGTGAGGTCTATGGTGTGGTGACGTTCTACAACTACTTCACCCTGAAGCCTGTGGGCAAGTTTCCCATCAACGTCTGCATGGGGACAGCCTGCTACGTTCAGGGAGCAGGCCGCGTTCTGGCCCAGTTTGAACAGGAGCTGGGCATCAAGCCGGGCGAGATGACCCCCGACGGGCTCTTCTCCCTGGAGGTCTGCCGCTGCATCGGGGCGTGCGGGCTGGCTCCCGTGGCCACCATCGCTGGAGAGGTGTACGGGAAGTTAACGGAGGCGACAGCCAAGAAGCTGATCGCCGAGTTCCGTGCACAGGCCGCCGCCGAACCAGGACAGGCCGAAGCCGTCGGTGTTGCTACGGGAGGTGAGCCCGCATGACGATCACCCACGCCCCCGCTCGGATCAACTCCTTGGCCGACCTCGAGGCCGTGAGGTCTGCCGGCGCCTACCGAACGGCACTGCGCCACGCCGAGTCGCTCAGCCTCGCCGAAGCTCCGGAGGTGCACATCCTCGTCTGCGGCGGCACAGGTTGCCAGGCCAACAAGTCGGTGAAGACCCGGCTGGCTCTGGAGAGCTACGTCAACGAGAAGAACCTCGGGGAACGGGTTAAGGTGGTACAGGTCGGTTGCTTCGGTTTCTGCCGGGTAGGTCCCGTGGTCGTGGTCCATCCCGGTCAGACCTTCTACTGCGAGGTGCACCCCGAGGACGTGCCGGCGATCATCGACGAGCACGTGCTGGGCGGCAAGCCCGTCCAGCGGCTCCTGTACGCGCCGAACCCCCGCGAGAAGAACCGGATCGCGCAGATGCTGGAGCAGCCCTTCTACAAGGGCCAGCACCGCTGCGCGCTGAAGAACTGCGGTTTCATCGACCCCGAGAACATCGAGGAGGCCATCGCAGCCGATCGCTACTTCGCGCTGGCCCGTGCCCTGCTGGAGATGACCCCCGCGCAGGTCATCGATGAGGTCAAGCGGTCGGGGCTGCGGGGCCGGGGCGGCGGCGGCTTCCCCACCGGCCGCAAGTGGGAGCTGGCCGCGGCCGTGCAGGGCGAAGAGAAGTACGTCCTCTGCAACGCCGACGAAGGAGACCCCGGGGCCTTCATGGACCGGTCCATCCTCGAGGGCGATCCGCACGCCATCATCGAGGCGATGGCCATCGCAGGCTATGCGGTGGGCGCAAACCAGGGCTATGTCTACGTGCGGGCCGAGTACCCCGTCGCCGTGCACCGCCTGCAGCTGGCCATCAACCAGGCCCGGGAACGCGGCCTGCTGGGCGAGCACATCCTCGGCACGGACTTCAGCTTCGACGTCGACATCCGCCTCGGCGCAGGCGCCTTCGTCTGCGGCGAGGAGACCGCGCTCATCGCCTCGATCGAGGGCGAGCGCGGCATGCCGCGGCCCCGTCCGCCCTTCCCGGCGCAGAAGGGGCTCTGGGGCAAGCCCACGCTCAACAACAACGTGGAAACCTACGCCAACGTGCCGGAGATCATCCTGCACGGGGCCGAGGCCTTTGCCGCCCTCGGCACACCGAACTCGCCCGGCACCAAGGTCTTTGCGGTGGCCGGCAACGTGATGAACACCGGCCTGGTCGAGGTTCCGATGGGCACGCCGCTGCGCAACATCATCTACGAGATGGGCGGGGGCATCCCCAAGGGCCGGCAGTTCAAGGCGGCTCAGACGGGCGGTCCTTCCGGCGGCTGCATCCCGGCAAACCTGCTAGACACGCCCATGGACTTCGACTCGCTCACGGCCATCGGCTCCATGATGGGTTCGGGCGGCCTCATCGTCATGGACGATCTCACCTGCATGGTGGACGTCGCCCGGTTCTACCTGCAGTTCACCCAGGACGAGTCCTGCGGCAAGTGCCCGCCCTGCCGCATCGGTACGAAGCGGATGCTGGAGATCCTCGACCGCATCGTGGAAGGGCAGGGCACCATGGAGGATCTCGCCGAGCTGGAGCGGCTGGCCGCCGGCATCAAGGCGACCTCGCTCTGCGGCCTCGGGCAGACGGCACCGAACCCGGTGCTCTCCACCCTGCACTTCTTCCGTGAGGAGTACGAGGCCCACGTCCGCGACAAGCACTGCCCGGCCGGTCGCTGCAAGGCGCTCACCGAGTTCCGCATCGATCCGGACATCTGCAAGGGGTGCGGCCTCTGCGCCCGGAACTGCCCGGTGAACGCCATTCACGGCGAGGTTCGCCATCCGTACACGATCGATACCAGCGTCTGCATCAAGTGCGGCAACTGTGTGACCGTCTGTAAGTTCAACGCCGTCGCACACTAAGGGGGTGCTGCGTGTGATCAACCTGACGATCGACAGGCGCCCCGTCTCCGTGGAGCCCGGCACCACCATTCTCGAGGCGGCGCGTCAGAACGGCATCCGAATCCCCACCCTCTGCTACCTGAAGGAGATCAACCAGATCGGCGCGTGCCGCATGTGCCTCGTCGAGGTCGAGGGCGCCCGCGGCCTGCAGACCGCTTGCACGGTGCCCTGCACGGAGGGCATGGTGGTTACCACCAACAGCCGGAAGGTGCGGGAGGCTCGCAAGCTGGTGCTGGAGCTCCTGCTCTCCGACCACAACATCGAGTGCCCGACCTGCCTGCGCGCCTCCAACTGCGAGCTGCAGCAGCTGAGCCAAGAACTGGGCGTCGGCCAGGTTACCCTGCACGGCGAGCGCCACCATGCGCGCATCGACGACGCCTCCGGCGCCATCACCGTCGACGGGTCCAAGTGCGTGCTCTGCCAGCGGTGCATAGCCGTCTGCCGCTCGGTGCAGGGGGTCTCGGCCATCTCGCTCACCCAGCGCGGCTTCAACGCCACGGTCAACCCGTTCTTTGAGGTCTCCCTGAACGATGCGGCCTGCGCGCTCTGCGGCCAGTGCACCGTGGTCTGCCCCACCGGCGCGCTGACCGAGCACGACGACACGGAGGCCGTCTGGCAGGCCCTGCTGGATCCGGAGATTCACGTGGTCGTCCAAACCGCCCCCGCCATCCGGGTCTCCATCGGTGAGCCCTTCGGGCTGCCTTCCGGCGCCATCTCCACCGGCCAGATGGTGGCGGGCCTCCGCCGGCTCGGCTTCGACCAGGTCTTCGACACCGTGTTCGCCGCCGACCTGACCATCATGGAAGAGGCCACCGAGCTGGTCCAGCGGCTGCAGCGAGGCGGCCCCCTGCCGCTCGTCACCTCGTGCTCTCCGGGCTGGGTGAAGTACGCCGAGCATTTCTTCCCCGATATGCTGGAGAACCTCTCCTCCTGCAAGTCGCCGCAGCAGATGTTCGGCGCCGTGGCCAAGACCTACTACGCCGAGAAGGCGGGCGTCGACCCGGCCAAGATGGTCGTGGTCTCGATCATGCCGTGCACCGCCAAGAAGTACGAGGCGAACCGCCCCGAGATGAACGCCTCGGGCTACAAGGACGTGGACTACGTCCTTACCACCCGCGAGCTGGCGCGCATGTTCCGCCAGGCCGGCATCGACCTGCCCTCGCTGCCCGAAGAGGAGTTTGACAACCCGCTGGGCATCGGCACAGGCGCCGGCACCATCTTCGGCACGACCGGCGGCGTGATGGAGGCCGCCCTGCGCACCGCCGCGGCCTGGCTCGAGCCCGACAGCCCGTCGCCGAAGATCGAGTTCACCGAGGTGCGCGGCGTGCCGTTCCAGGTGCGGGAGGCGACCGTCTCGGTCAACGGCATCAGCCTCAACGTCGCGGTGGCCAACGGCCTGGCTGCGGCCGGCTGGGTGATGGAGCAGGTCAGCTCCGGTGCGAAGAACTACCACTTCGTCGAGATCATGGGCTGCCCCGGCGGCTGCATCGGCGGCGGCGGTCAGCCGATCCCGGCGAAGGGGCCTGCCGCCCTGGAGGAGGTCAGGCGGGCGCGCATCGAGTCGCTCTACACCATCGACGAGCGCATGACGATCCGCCGCTCCCACGAGAACCCTGCCGTCCAGCAGCTCTACGCCGAGTACCTGGGCAAGCCGGGCAGCGAGCGGGCCCACCACCTCCTGCACACCCACTACCACGCCCGGGTGCCTGCGGGCATTCTCCGCAGGTAGTCCGAAGCAGCGCTCATGACAGCAGCCCTCCCTGCCGGCGGCAGGGAGGGCACTCCATTCTCAAGCGTGGGGCGATGCAAGGCGTTTGCACTGCCTCGCACCCGTTCACGCCACGCGGGCGTTTCCGCCCGAAAGGGTGCGCCAGTAGACGGCGTAGGTCACAGCGTAGAACAGTGCGTAGAGCCCCAGGTAGCCCAGGGCGACCGTCCACCCGTAATGCAGCACCGGCCGCTGCACGAGCGTCCCCAGCGCCTTCATCGCGAAGGTGGAGTGCACCAGCCCGACGAGGAAGGGTGCGAAGAAGATGACCTGGGTCTGGCGCAGGGACACCCGGCGCAGCTCCGCCAGGCTCACACCCAGGTGCTGCAGGCGCCGGAAGTAACGCCGGTCCTCGTCGATCTCCGTGAACAGCCGGAAGTAGAGCACGCTGCAGCCGGTGACGAAGAAAACCAGCGATACGAACACGCCCACGAACAGGGTGAGGCCCCAGGCCGAGATGGTGTCCTGGTACTCCGGAATGGTGGACGAGAAGTGACGCCCCACCTCGGCGGCGTCTGCAAACCGCAGCGCGAGGGCGTCTGCCGCCGCGGCGGCCTCCCGGGTGCGCCAGGCGTCCACATCCCAGATCGTCACCCGGAGTCGCTGCTCCGGCGCACTCCCGGCCACCACCTGCTCGAACAACGGGTCCGGAAGCACCAGGGAGGTCCGCGCCTCTCCTGTTGCGTTCACCGGCAGGCCGCTCCAGTCGGGAAGGGCGGAGAGCCAGTAGGTCCGGCCGCCCACGGTCAGCTCCCTCGGCACTGGAACCTGGTCCTGCCACCCGGGGTCGAAGTTCGTGTACGGGTAGATCACCAGCGCGCCGTCCGAGCCGTCGGGAAGCGGCCGCACCAGCTCCGAGGCCCGGCGCACGCCGGCGTAGAGCGAGTGGGGAACCAGCAGGACGTGCGTCGCATCGTCCAGCTCCCCGCTCACCGTCACCAGGTCATGGCGCACCCAGCCTGCCACGCCTTGCCTCCGCAGCTCGGCCTCCACCACGTCTGCCATCGAGGCGCCCGCCGCCGGCTCGACCAGCTGAAAGGCGTGCGGGTTGCGGGTCAGCACTTCGTGTGCGAAGACCACCAAGACCGTGTAGATGGTGCTCACCGCGGTGAGGATGACGGCGATGGTGATGGCTGTGTTGGCCAGCACCCGGGCGTTCTCCTGGAGCTTGAAGCGCAGGTGGCTGACGGTGAGCAGCGGCGTGGTGCGGTAGTAGAACCCCTTCCGGCGCCGCAGCCAGCCCAGCAGGGCGATGCTGCTCTCCTGCATCAGAAACACGGTGCCCAGCGAGACCATGACCGTGACGGGGAACACCCCGAGGATGATCGCAGTCGGCCAGGGGGCGCTGGCCCAGGCGTAGCCGACGACCACGAGCATGAGTCCCAGCAGGGCCTTCCACCACCGGAAAGTCGGTTCGGACTTCGGTTTGCGCTCGGCCCGGATCAGCTCGATGACGGTACTGCGGAGGATGTCCACCAGCGAGTAGAGCGAGACGAAGAGAAAGAAGGCGCCGAAGACGCCCAGCGTCTGCAGCCAGACCGCAGGGCCCGCGTAGACGGGCAGCATCTCCGGCAGCCGCAGCAGCACGCTGATCGCCATGAAGAACAGCCTGAGGAAGAGCACGCCGAAGCTGAGGCCGATGGCCAGGGCGGCGGCTCCGATGAAGAGGCTCTCCCAGAACACCACCGCCATCAGCTGACCGCGCGTCACGCCCATCAGGCTCCAAAGGCCGAACTCCTTCTTCCGGGAGCGGGTGAACGCTGCGTTGGAGGTCATCAGGAAGATGAAGGTGATGCCGGCGATGACGACCGAGGCGGAGCGGATGCCCTCGGTGACGCCCTGCGCACCGGGGTATCCCCCTTGCAGGTCGGGGTGCAGGGCCAGCGCCGTGTAGATGAAGTAGATCATCACCGCGAAGGCGGCGCTGACCAGGTAGGCCACGTACCGGCCCCGGTTCCGCCAGACGTTCCTAGCCGCGATTTGCCAGAGGCTCACCCCGGCCACCCCCCATCAGCGACAGGACGTCGAGGATCTGCTGGAAGAAGGCCTCCCGGCTGTTCCCTCTGCGGATCTCGGTGTACAGCTGCCCGTCCCGGATGAACTGGATGCGCCGGCAGTAGCTGGCGGCGAAGGCGTCGTGGGTCACCATGACGATGGTCACCCCGGCCATGTTGTTCAGCATCACCAGGGTCTCCATCAGGTCCCTGGCCGACCGGGAGTCCAGGTTCCCCGTGGGCTCGTCGGCCAGGATCACCGCTGGCTGGTGGATGATGGCCCGGGCCGCCGCCGCCCGCTGCTGCTGGCCGCCGGAGACCTCGTAGGGGTATTTCTCGAGGATGTCGGCGATGCCCAGTTGCCCCGCCAACACCTGAAGCCTCTCCTTGATGATGCGCACGGGCACCCGGTCCAGCACCAGCGGCAGGGCGATGTTCTCCCCGATGGTCAGGCTGTCCAGCAGGTTGTAGTCCTGGAACACGAAGCCCAGCCGCCGCCGGCGGAAGAGGGCGAGGCTCTCCCCCTTCAGCTGGCTCACGTCCTGCCCCTCGATGGCCACGCTGCCCGACGTGGGCCGGTCGATCGTGGCCAGCAGGTTCAAGAGGGTCGTCTTGCCGCTGCCGGACGGCCCCATGATCCCGAGGAACTCCCCCTTCTCCACCTGGAGGGAAAGGTTGTTCAGGGCCCGGGTTGCCACCTTCGAGCGGCCGCCGTACACCTTGGTCAGCCCTTTCGCCTCAAGTACAAACATCATGCTGCCCCCCTGTTCTGCTCTTCATGCCCCAGTGTAGCGGTGCTGGCGGTGAACCTCCTTAGATTCACCTTTCAGGTCAGCGCAGAAACCTTACGGTCTTGTCATGTAGGCTGCAAGCCCGACGCTGCCCTGCAGAGGGTACCAACAGCTTGCGCAGCAGAAACGACACGTGGTGGTGCGGCAGCATGGGCGGATCGGGGGGAAGACCGGCATGATCGACGAGCGGACTACCCAGTACGTGACCGCGGCAGCCTCCGGCTCGGTCACTGGGACCGCGTGTGACCTGCGCCGCGTTCAAATGCCCCCACCGTGTCAGGCGGTGGGGGCTCTTGTCGCCCTGCCTATGCCTCCGGGCCGCCCTGCTCGGAGGGGCGGCCTGAGGGGAGCGCGTGCAGTCCGGCGAACAGGGTCCGCGGCGCCTGGAAGCGGATGCGGACCGTCGTCCCCTTCCCGCGTACCGACTCGAGGCTCAGGTCGTGGCTCAGCCGGCGGCCGACCTCGCGGGCCAGGTAGAGCCCCATGCCGGTCGCCTGCGGGAAGGCACGCCCGTTGATGCCGGTGAAGAAGGGATCGAAGACCCGGCCCAGGTCCTCGGGCGGAATGCCGATCCCGTTGTCGGCCACCTCCAGCACGGTGTCCCCGCCCTCCCGGCGCAGCCGGAAGACGACCTGGCCCTCCTCCGCGGACCCCTCCGGCCGTGCGGCGTACTTCAGGGCGTTGCTGAGTACCTGCTCCAGCACGAACCGCAGCCACTTGGCGTCGGTCTCGACCAGCCAGGGGGGGTCGCCCGCCACCTCCACCCGCGGGTAGACCCGCCGGGCGATGAACTCCCGCTTGTGTTCGTTGACCACCTGCCGCACCAGTCCCTCCAGGTCCTCCCGGGCGATGCGGAAGTCCCGGGCGAAGTCATCCAGGCGCACCGCGTTCAGCAGCATCTGCAGCGAGTGCTGGAGCCGCTGGTTCTCCTCCGCCACGCTGCGCACCAGCTCCCGCGCCTCGGCCGGCCACGCCTCGGTCCGGGCCTGCTGCAGCAACAGGTCGATCACGGACACCGGCGTCTTCATGTGGTGGGCCCACTGGGTCACCAGGCTGACGTTGCGCCGCCCCCGCTCACGCTCCGCGGCCAGCTCGCCGCTCAGCCGGCCGTAAAGCCTGCTCCAGGCGCCGGCCAGCAGTTCCCCCTCGGCGGTCTCGGGCGCCGGCAGCACCGCCAGCTCCTCCAGGGGCTCGCGGCCGGTCAGGCGGGCCAGGTGGCGGTAGAAGGGGGCAAACCGCAGGTAGTCCCACAGAAGGAAGAGCCCGAGGCCCACCAGCCCCAGCAGCAAGATGTAGAGCAGGTTTGCATACTGTAGGCTTGCCCCCGAGAGCATGAGGTCCAGCTGCACCACCAGCACGGAGAGCACCGCGAAGGCCGCGTAGGCCGTCACGTAGGCGACCCTGTCGCGGAGAAACTGCGCAAACCGCACCTCACTCGCCCCCGGTGAGGGCCAGGCAGTAGCCCTGGCCCCGCTTGGTCTCGATGGCGTTCGCGAGCCCCAGCTCCTCCAGCCGGCGGCGCACACGGGTTACGTTCACCGTGAGCGTGTTGTCGTCCACGAAGTCCGTGTCGTCCCAGAGCGCCTCCAGCAACTCCTCCCGCGAGACGATCTGGCCGGCCCGCTCCGCCAGGCACCAGAGCAGGCGGAACTCCTTCGGGCTTAGTTCCACCGCCCGGTCGCCGCGGCTGGCCCGGTTGGTGGACCGGTCCAGCAGCAGCCCGCCGGCACTCAGCAGGTCCGGGTCCCGGCTCATGGCGTACTCGCCGTACGCCCGGCGGATTGCCGCACCCACCTTGGCCAGCGCCAGCTCGAGGTTGAAGGGCTTGGTGATGTAGTCATCCGCACCGTGCTCGATGGCCCGCACCTGGTCCATCTCGTCAGAACGCGCGGAGATGAAGATGATCGGCACCCGCGAGACCGCGCGGATCTGCCGGCACCAGTAGAACCCGTCGTAACGGGGCAGGTTCACGTCCAGGAGCACCAGGTCGGGCCGCGCGGCCACAAACTCGTCCCGGATCCTGGCGTAGTCCTGCGCCATGACGACGTCATACCCGTAGCGGTCCAACTCCGCGGCCAGGATGGATGCGATCTTGGCGTCGTCCTCCACGATCATCACGCGGTAGTGCCGCGGCTCGGTCATGGCCACCCCTCCCGATGATTACCCTCCGAACACCTCGGGGTTCACCAGGTTAGACGGCCGCCGGCCCGTCACCCCCGCCAGCAGGTTTTCGGCGGCCAGCACCGCCATGCGGGTCCTGGTCCGCACCGTGGCCGAGCCGATGTGGGGCACCGCCGTGACGTTGGGCAGCGACAGCAGCGGATGGTCGGGCGCGACGGGCTCCCGGTCGAAGACGTCCAGCCCGGCGGCCCAGATCCGGCCCGTGCGCAGGGCCTCGTAGAGCGCTCCCTCGTCCACCACCGGCCCGCGGGCGGCGTTGACCAGCACCGCCGTCGGCTTCATCAGTGCGAGCTCGCGCGCCCCAATGAGCCCGCGGGTCTCGGGCGTGAGCGGCACCAGCAGCACCACGAAATCGGCCTCCCGCAGCAGGTCGTCCAGCGGCCGGTACTCGGCCCCGACCTGGGCCTCGAAGGCGGGGTTGGGTCGGCGGTTGTGGTAGAGGATGCGCATGTCGAAGCCGCGGGCCCGCCGCGCCACCGCCTGCCCGATGCGGCCGGCGCCCACGATGCCCAGCGTCGCGCCGTACACGTCCTGGCCGGTCATGAACATGGGCGACCAGCCCTTCCAGCGCCCCTCGACGATGGTGCGCTGTCCCTCGTAGAGCCGCCGGGCCGCGGCGAGCAGCAGCGCGAAGGCCAGGTCGGCGGTGGTCTCCGTCAGCACGCCGGGCGTGTTGGTCACCATGACCCCCCGGCGCGTGGCCTCCGCCACGTCGATGTTGTCGTAGCCGACGGCCATGTTGGCGTAAATGCGGCACCGGGGCGCCGCGTCCATCAAGGGCCCGTCGATGCGGTGCGGGCCGACGACGAGCGCGCCGTCCGCCACCTGGAGCTGACGCACGAGTTCGTCGTGCGGCACCGGTTCCTCCTCGTGGTCCCACGTGTGCACTTCACAGGCGGTGCGCAAGATATCCAGCGCCTCATCGGGTATCCGCCGGGTGACGAAGACATGCGGCCGGGGCATCGCGATCCCTCCCGTGGGGTTGTTTTCTGACAATGTCTTCTCCACGGCCTGGCCGATTCCCGCCTCTCACGCAGGGAAGCGGCCATTCTGAAGCGAACGTCCAATGCCAGTGGAAACAAGTCCGGGAAGCGGTGAAGACGATAGTGAAGGTTGGCCTGGTAAGACATTTCCGCGTGAAGCACGACTACCCCCGAAAGCTGCTGGTCACGCCAGACGAAGTGGCCGACTGGTTCCTCGGCTACGATGCCGCCGACATCGAGTACGGCCACGTCGACCTGAGCGGAGGCAACTGGCAGCACTGCTTCTGCAGCGATCTGCCCAGGGCGATCAAGACGGCCCAGGCCATATTCAAGGGCGACATCGTCGTGCTCGAGGACCTGCGGGAAATCGAGCCGTACCCCTTCCGCGGCAACCGGATCAAGCTGCCGTTCATCGTCTGGGGTATCCTCGTCCGGCTGGTGTGGTACTTCAAGTCGCACCCGAACGTCGAGACCAAGCGGGCGGTCCGCGAACGCGTCCGCCGGGTGATCGACCAGGTGCTCCGGGCAAACGGCGACGCGCTGATCGTCAGCCACGCGGCGCTGATGCCGTTCCTGCGGGCCGAGCTCAAGCGGCGCGGATTCCGGGGGCCGTGGTTCGGCCGGGCGGCCAACGGGCTGCTGTACTTATTCGAACGCTCATAGAGCGCACGTGAAAGGGGGCCTGCCGCGGCGTCCATCGCCCGGCAGGCCCCCACAAATCGCGATTACCTGCTGCCGACCGCGACCTCCGCCGCCGGAGGCAGCGACAGCGCCATGAACTCCTGCAGCTTCGTGCGGTCCACCAGGGTGACGCCCTGGACTTCCGCCTCCTGCCGGGCCTCGTCCGTGAACTCTGCGCTGGTCACCGCCATCGCGCGCCCGCACTGGTAGAGGCCCTTCGCCGCGGCGAGCTGGCATACGGGGCCGCCGTCCACCGGCTCGGCCGAGCGGATGGCCTGGACGGCGATCCATTCCTCGCCGGAGGGGTGGACCAGCACGAGGTCCACGCCGTAGTTGCCGGCCGGCGGCGTGGGTAAGACGGTAAACCCCGCGCACTCGAAGAGGAAGGTCAGGTAGCGCAGGAAAGCCCGATGGTCCATCTGGTCGATGTCCTCGAGCCCCATCCGGCGGAAGCGCGCCTCGCTGCGCGCCCGGCGCAGCTCGCGGACCCAATACTGTATCGAGTCGATCATCATGTAGCAGACCAGCAGGCCCCCGAAGTAGAGCAGCAGCGGCCACCGCAGATCATACAGCATCTTGCCCAGCGGCTCGAGCCAGGACCACACGCCGCCTCCCTCCTCCAACCCACTCATTGCACTTCTATAATATGCAGTATATACCAAAATAGCCGTTCGCGGAAGCCCTAGCAGATCCGCGGCAGGTTCTCGCCGGCCAGCCGCTCCAGCCGGCGCGTACCGCCGATCGCCGTGCGCAGGTAGGCCCGCCCCCCGGGTCCGCCGACGCTGCCGATGACCCGGGCGCCAGCGCCGTACGGGTGGTCCCGCAGCGCCGCCAGGGCGGACTCCGCCTCCGCCGCGGGGCAGAAGAGCAGGATCCGGCCCTCGCAGGCCAGATAGAGCGGGTCGAGGCCCAGCATCTCCGCGGCCCCCTGCACCGCGGGCTCGACGGGGACGTCGGACTCGGACACCCACAGGTCCAGCCCGCTGTCGGCCGCCAGGTCGGCGAGGGCGGTAGCCAGGCCGCCGCGGGTCGGGTCCCGCATGCAGGCGACGCCCGGGGCGGCCCGCAGCACCGCGTCGGCCAGGCCGGCCAGCGGTGCGGCGTCGCTGCGAACAGGGGTCTCGAAGGCGAGCCCCGCCCGGGCCGAGAGCACGGCCACCCCGTGCCCGCCCACCGGACCGCTCACCAGGATCGCCTGCCCCGTCCGGATGCGGTGGGCGCCCAGGTCCCTCCCCGGCGGGACGAGCCCCACGCCCGCCGTGTTGATGAAACAGCCGTCCGCCTGCCCCCGGCCCACGACCTTCGTGTCTCCGGTGACGATCTGCACGCCCGCTTCGGACGCCGCAGCCGCCATCCCTTCCACCAGCCGGCGCAGGTCGGCCACCGGAAAGCCCTCTTCGATGATGAAGCCGGCGCTGAGCCAGAGCGGCCTGGCCCCCGCCACCGCCAGGTCGTTGACGGTGCCGCAGACCGCCAGGCGGCCCAGGTCGCCGCCGGGGAAGAACAGGGGATGCACCACGAAAGAGTCGGTGGTCAGCGCCAGCCGGCCCGCGCCGGGCAGCTCCAGGAGGGCGCTGTCGCCCCCCTGCAGCAGGGCGGGGTTGCCGAACGCCGGATAGAAGATCTCCCCGATCAGGCGGTGGGTCGCCTCGCCGCCGTCGCCGTGGGCAAGGGTGATCCGGTGGGTCATGGCTGTTCCTCCTCAGCGGTGCCGTACCGGTACCAGGCGGCGCAGGCGCCCTCGCTGGAGACCATGCACGGCCCCATGGGCCGCTCCGGCCGGCAGGCTGCGCCAAAGAGCGGGCAGTCGGCGGGCGCGAGGGCCCCGCGCAGCACGTCGCCGCAGCGGCAGCCCGAACGGGCGGGCGGTTCGGCCACGTCCGCCGGGAACCGCACCTCGGCGTCGAAGCGGGCGAACTCGGGCTTCAGGCGGAGGCCGCTCTCCGGCAGCAGGCCCAGGCCGCGCCAGCGGGCGTCGCACGTGCAGAAGACCTCGCTGAGCAGCGCCTGTGCCCGCCGGTTGCCCTCCGGCCGCACCCAGCGGCGGTACCCGTTCCACAGCGCAACCGGCCTGCGTCCCAGGGCGGCGTCCACCAGGCAGTCCACCGCCAGCAGGATGTCCAGGGGCTCGAACCCCGCAACGGCCCCGGGAATGCCGAACTCGGCGGGGAGGAAGGCGAACCCCTCCGCCCCCAGCACCGTGCTGACGTGTCCCGGGCAGATGATGCCGTCCAGCGTCAGGGCTTCTCCCGGCCGCCCGCCGTCCCGGAGCAGCGCCCGCATGGCGGCGGGCGTCTGCTTGTGGGCGCTGTGCAGGCAGAAGTTTCCCACGCCCTCCTCGCTGGCGGCCTTCACCGCCAGCGCCGCCGCCGGCGCCGTGGTCTCGAAGCCCACGCCCAGGAAGATCACCGGCCGGTCCGGGGCCTCCCGGGCCAACTGCAGGGCGTCCAGCGCCGAGTAGACCACCCGGACGTCCGCCCCTTCCGCCCGGCGCCCGGCCAGGCTGGTGCGGGAGCCGGGCACCCGCAGGAGGTCGCCGTAGGTGGCGACGATGGCCCGCGGCACGTCGCAGTAGGCCAGCATGCGGTCGATCTCGCCGCCGGCCGTCACGCAGACGGGGCAGCCGGGGCCGCTGACGAGCTCCACCGCCCCCCGCAGCAGGCCCCGGAGGCCGCTGCGCGCGATGGCCACCGTGTGGGTGCCGCAGAACTCCATCAGCCGCACCGTCCGTCCGGCGTCCGCCACCTTGCGGCGGATGCGGGCCACCCAGGCCGCCGCGGTGCGCGGTGCGTCCTCAGGGATGGGCCGCGCCAACGTCTCCGCGCGCATTACCCCTCACCTTCCGTCGGGCCGCCGGCGGGCGTCGCCGCATCGCCCACCACCGCCCTGTACGCCCCGAGCGTCTCTTCCGCTTCGGCCTCGTCCAGCACGGCGATGGCGATGCCGGCGTGAAGCAGCACGTACAGTCCCGGCCTGGCGTCCACCAGCGACACGTCGACGCGCCTCCGGTTGCCCATGACCTCCACCACCGCCTGGCACCCGTCGGTCTCCACCACCCGGGCCGGCACGGCTAGACACATCCCCGCCACCTCCTCTGTGCGATCACGGCCTGGCCCAGCGCGATTCCCCCGTCCCCCGGTGGCACCAGCCGGTGCCGGAGCACCCGGAAGCCCCGCTCCGCCAGCCGGCGGGCGGCGTGGTGGAGCAGCCACGGGCTGTTGAAGGTGCCGCCGCTGAGGCAGACCGCGCGCAGCCCGGTCTCCTCCCGGGCGCGGCAGGCCGCCTCCACCAGGATGGCCACGACCGTGGCCAGGAAGCGGCCGGCCACCCGCGGCGCCGGAACCCCGGCCAGCGCATCGGCCAGCACGGCCTCCAGCAGCGGGCCGGGCAGGATCTCCCCGCCTTCCAGGCGGAACGGGTAACAGCCGTCCGGCGCCCGCTCGGCCGCGGCGCCCAGCTCGATGGCCGCCTGCCCCTCGTAGGTCGGTTCCGGGCAGATGCCCAGGATAGCCGCCACGCCGTCGAAGAGGCGTCCGGCGGTGCCCGCCGGCGGGCAGTTGATGCCCGCCTCCAGCAGCCGGCGGGCGTTCTGGATCTCGCCTGCCCTGGCCGGGTGGAGCGCCGCCAGCCGCTCCAGGGCCTCGCTGCCCAGGTGCGCCCAGAGCATTCCTGCGGCCGCCCGGACCGGGCGGCGCACCGCGGCCTCGCTGCCCGGCAGCGGGCTGTAGGCCAGGTGGGCGACGCGCCGGAATCCCTCAAAGCCGCCGGTCAGCACCTCGAAGCCCCAGATGGCGCCGTCGGCGCCGTACCCGGTGCCGTCCAGCACCAGGCCGATGGCGTCGCCTTCCCAGCCGTTCTCCGCCATGCAGGCGGCCATGTGGGCGTGGTGGTGCTGGACCGGGACCACGGCCTCGGCCTCCAGCGTGCGGGCCAGGGACGCCGAGCGGTATCCGGGGTGCATGTCGCAGGCGACGACGGACGGCCGGATGCCCGTCAGCCGCCGCAGGTGGTCCAGCGCGCGCAGGTAGTTGGCCTGCCCCTCCTCGGTCTCCAGGTCGCCCAGGTGCTGGCTCAGCACGGCCCGCCGCCCCTGGAGCAGGCAGAACGTGTTCTTGAGGTCGCCGCCCGCCCCCAGCACGGCGGGACGGGCCTGCCCGGCGCCGGCGGACGGCGGAACCGGCACGACCACCTCCCGGGGCACGTATCCCCGGGAGCGGCGCAGGAAGCGGACCTCGCCGTCCACCACCTGCACGACCGAGTCGTCGCAGGGCACGTGGATCGGCCGGTTGTGAATCAGGAAAGCGTCGGCAAGGCGGGACAGGTCCGCCAGGGCCTCCTCCTCCCGGTACTGCACCGGCAGCCCGCTCGGGTTGCCGCTGGTCATCACCAGGAGCGGCGGCGCCTCCTGCAGGAGCAGGATGTGCAGGGGGGTGTACGGGAGCATGATCCCCAGGGTGTCCACCCCGGGCGCGACGGACGGGGCGACGGCCAGTGCGGGCTCCGCCAGGCGCTGCAGCAGGACGATGGGCGCAGCCGGCGAGGCGAGCGTCTGCTCCTCAGCCGGGCTCACCCGCGCCACGCGGCGCACCGTCTCCAGGTCCCGGGCCATCAGGGCGAAGGGACGATGGCGCCGGTGCTTCACCCGCCGGAGCCGGGCTACGGCCTCCTCGTCGCAGGCGTCACAGGCCAGGTGGAAGGCGCCGATGCCCTTCACGGCCAGGATCTGCCCCGACCGCAGGCGGGCTGCCGCCTCCGCCAGCCACGCCTCCGGCGCACAAAGGTCGCGGCCGCTCGCGTCCACCAGGCGGACGGAGGGGCCGCAGGCCGGGCAGGCGTTGGGCTGTGCGTGGAACCGGCGGTCGGCCGGGTCGTGGTACTCCCGCGCGCACGCCGGGCACATGGCGAAGGAGGCCATGGTCGTCGCGGGGCGATCGTACGGGATGTCCTTGATGATCGTGAAGCGGGGGCCGCAGTTGGTGCAGTTGGTGAAGGGGTAGCGGTAGCGCCGGTTGGCCGGGTCGAGGATGTCGGCCCGGCAGTCGGCGCAGGTGGCGGCGTCGGCCGGCACGGTGGCCGCGCGCTCCTCGCCCCGCTGCGAGGCGACGATGCGGAAGCCCTGCTCGCCGCAGGGGGGCGCGTCGCGGCCGACCACGCGGGTCACGACCGCCAGGGCGGGGGGCCTCTCCCGCAGGTCGGCCTCGAAGGCCGCGACGGCGTCAGGGGCGCCCTCGACAGCGATGGCGACGCCCCGCTCGTCGTTGCACACCCAGCCGGCCAGCCGGTGAACCTGCGCCAGATGGTAGACATAGGGGCGGAAGCCCACCCCCTGCACGATGCCCTCGACCACCAACTCCCGGCGCACTAGCGCGCCGCCCTCACCTGCTTTGCCAGCCACTGCAGCCACGCTTCCACCCCCTCGCCGGTGCGGGCGGAGAGCGGAAAGACCTCCGCCTGCGGGTTGAACCGGCGAATGCTGGCCGAGACGTCGTCCAGGTCGACGTCGGTCAGCGCCAGCGCGTCGATCTTGCTGACGATGACGGCCCGGGCCCGCTGGAACGCGGCCGGGTACTTCTCGGGCTTGTCCGCACCCTCGGTGACGGAGAGGACCACGACCGTGAGGTGCTCCCCCAGGTCGTACTGGGAGGGGCAGAGCAGGTTGCCCACGTTCTCGATGAGCAGCAGGTCCGCGGCGCCCAGGTCCACCTGCTCCAGCGCCTGGCTGACCAGGGAGGCGTCCAGGTGGCAGCCGCCCTGCGTGTTGATCTGCACCACGGGGCAGTCCAACGCCGCGATGCGCTCCGCGTCACGGGTGGTGTAGGGGTCGCCCTCGATGCAGGCCAGGGCGAACCGGCCCTTCAGCCCCTCGACGGTCCGCTCCAGGACCGTCGTCTTGCCGGCGCCCGGCGATCCGATGATGTTGACCGCCAGCACGCCCGCCGCATCGAACCGGGACCGGTTGGCCTGGGCCACGGCATCGTTGACCTTCAGGATCCGCTCGACCACCTTGACCTCCACGGGCTACTCCCCCTCGTACGACGCGATCTCCAGTTCCACGCCGCTCTCCAGGCGGCCCGGGCCGCCGCAGGCGGGGCAGACCAGCCCCGTCCGCCCGGCCGGGAACGTGCTTCCACAGGCTGTACAGATGCCCCGGGCGGGCTCCCGCTCGATGCGGAGCTCCGTCCCCGCGAAGAGGTCACCCTCAAGGGAGGCCAGGAGGTGGAATCCGGCCTCCAGCGAGTCCGGCAGCACCGCCGACCACTCGCCCACCCGCAGGGTCACCCGGCTGACCCGGGTGAACCCCCGCCGCCGGGCGTCGGAGCCTACCGCCGCGATCACGTTCTCGGCAAGGCCAAGTTCATGCACGGGAGGCGCCTCCCTCCGACCAGCGGCACAGGCGGCGGACGACGGCAGACGAGGCCGCCCTGACCGGCGGCGTCATGCGGGCGCTCCACCCCACGTCCCGGGGTTGAATGCCCAGCAGGACGACCCGGGCGCCAGTCCGCTCCTGCAGGTAGCGCATCAGCAGGGCCAGGGGCGGCCGGTGGGCGAACCACCCCAGGCGGGCCGTCAGGTCTTCCTCGCCAAAGAGGCGGCTTGAGCCCGGCGGGGCCCCGAAGTCGACGGCGTCCACCAGCAGCACGCAGTCGGGCCCGAGCGCTGCGATGCGCCCGGCCTCGGCCTCGGGCGTGGTCTCGGCGGCGATGGCCGCCACGATGCGGTCGCAGGGGCCTTCCGGCGCCTCAGGCCTCAGCTGCCTCGCCAGCAGCCGGGCCACCCGCGGCCCCGCGCCGTCATCCCCGCGGCCCGGATTGCCGATGCCCACCACCACCACCCGGCCCCGCAGCGCCTTCCGCACGGCCAGGGACAGCGGCGCCTCCTCATAGTCGGGCACTTGCCTCACCTGCCGCAAACACGGTCTCGCCGTTCGCCGCCCGCACCTCGAGCGGCTCCTCGTACTCGTACGGCTGCACCTTCGGGTCCACCAGGCCCATCGCCACAGCGACCCCGTACAGGATCGCCTCGGGGCGCGGCGGGCATCCAGGTATATAGTAGTCGACTGGAATGACCCCGTTCAGTCCCCCTTCGGTCCCATATGTGTCGAACCAAAGGCCTCCCCCTGTAGCGCATGAGCCTACGCCGATGACCACGCACGGCTTGGCCATGTCCTGGTACAGCTGGAGCAGGCGCGGGCGCACCTGGCGGGTCACGGGACCCGAAACCAGCAGGACATCTGCGTGGCGGGGAGACCCCACCAGCTTCAGCCCGAACCGCTCGGCGTCGTAGTACGGGGTGAAGGCGCAAACCTCCTCGATGTCACAGCCGTTGCAGGAGCCCGCGTTGGCGTGGTAGACCCAGAGCGACCGCGCAAACGACCGCCGCACGAGGCCCTGAAACCAGCTGCGCAGTCCCATGGACTACACCCCCTTCGTCAGTACTGCGGAGGCCGCAGAGGCGAGGAAGCCGCTGATCCACGCCGGGAACAGCCCGGCAGCGAGGACGGCCAGGACCAGGAGCCCCACCGTCCACGGCGGCGCTGCGCTCGGGACAGCACCTCCGTGCGCCGGCTTGAGCAGGAAGGCCCGGGCACCCGCCCAGACCAGCGTGGTGATGGTGAGCAGGCTCGTCAGCACGGCCACGCCGGCCGCCCAGCCGTACCCGGCCCCCGCCACGGCGGTGAAGACCTGGAACTTCGACCAGAAGGCGGGCAGCGGCGGCACCCCGCCGAGCCCCAGCGAGGCCAGCAGGAACGTCCAGCCGACCTGCGGCGGGAGCGGCCTGCCGCTCACCTCCGAGATCCGCGCCGTGCCGGTCAGCAGCACCACCTCGCCGACGGCCAGGAAGAGCAGCGCCTTGATCAGGCCGTGGCTGACGATGTGGTAGGCCGCCGCCCCGAGGCCGGCCGTCCCCCCGGCAGCCAGGGCCATGGCGATATAGCCCATCTGGCTCACCGAGGAGTAGCCCAGCAGCCGGCGCAGGTCGTCCTGCCGGAAGGCGGCCAGGATCCCGAAGAGCATGGTGACGGCTGCCGCCACCAGCAGCAGCAGGTTCAGCTCCGGTGCGGCCGCGGTCAGGGGCGGCAGCACGCGGGCCAGGGCCACCATCGGGATCTTGGTGCCGATGCCGGAGAACAGGGCGATGAACCCCGGCGGGCTCACCTGGTAGGCGTCCGGCAGCCAGCCGTGCAGCGGAACCAGGCCGGCCTTGGTGCCGAAGCCGCCGATCAGCAGCGCCCCGGAGAGGGCCGCGGCCAGAGGCGGCAGCAGCCGCCCCACGGAGGCCAGGCCCGACAGGCGCAGCGCCTCCGATCCCAGGACGGGCTCAGCCGCCGCGTAGAGGACGGCGAGCCCCAGCAGGCCCGCGGTCAGCCCGATGGTGTTGAGCAGCAGGTACTTGTAGGCCGCCTCCCAGGAGGTCCGCTGCCGGTAGAAGGCCACCGGCAGCACCGTGGCCAGGGTGGTGGCCTCGACGGCGATGTACAGCACGATCACGTGGTCCGCGAGGGCCGTCCAGTTGGCCGCCGCGAGGAAGAGCGCGGAGCAGCCGTGGAGAACCGGCAGCCACTCCGGCCGCGCCCGACCGGCCGACACGTAGGCGCCGAGGTGGCGGCGGGCGGCGGCAATGCCGACCAGCGTCAGGAAGGAGGCGAGCAGCGCCACGAGCGCACCCAGCGAGTCGGCCCGCAGGTAGGCCCCGGCCACGAAGGGGTGCCCCCCTGCGGCCACGGAGGCCGTGAGCAGGGCGGCACAGACGAATGAGGCTGCGGCGCCGGCGTGGGCGCAGAGGCCGGCGAATCTCTGCCAGGACGGCAGACGGGCTGCCAGCAGCTCGACCAGGCCGGCCGCGGCGGGGAGCAGAATCAGCGCCACGAGTACTCCGTTCACAGCTGCCACCTCCTAGCCCCGCAGCTGGTCCAGCTGCCCGTCGTCGCGGGCGCCCGTGACCTCCTCGGCCCGGCGGCCCACCACGAGGAGCAGCCAGACGGCGAGGATCACATCCAACACCACGCCGATGGCCACGAGCTCCGGAATCGTCGGGGCGATGACGGCCATCAGCAGGTGCGCACCGTTCTCCAGCAGGCAGACGCCCAGCACGACCTTCAGCATGTCCCTGTGCGCGAGGATCGTCCGGAGCGCCGCGGCCACCAGGCCCAGCCCGGCCGCCAGCCCGAACGGCACATGTGCAGCCGCGCCGGTCACGCCGGCCAACAGCAGCGGAAGCCCGTACTGTCCGGCGAGGAAGCCCAGGAGGGCGGCCGCCCCGGCCCAGAGGTACCCGTGGGCGGGCGGCGACTCCTCCGCGGGAGCTCCCTGCCGGGCGTACCGCATCACCAGCAGGGGCAGGATCACCGCCTTGGCCACCAGGATCGTCACCGCCGAGCCGACCAGCCCGTGCAGCTCTGACCAGGCGGCCCCCAGGAGGAGCATCAGCGCCACGAGGCAGCCCTGGGCGGCGTAAAGCCAGACGGCGCGGGTCAGCTGGCGGCACTCGGCGACGGCCACGGCCACCGCGACCGTCAGGAGCGCGATCATCAGCACCAGGCTAAGCACGGCGCGCCACCCCCTTCAGGCGGGTCGCGTGCGCCTTGCGCCTGCAGTCAGGGCAGAGGTCGAGCAGCTTCACTTCCGGCCCGGACTCCCCGGCCTGCGCCGCCGCGCGGCGCACCAGCCGCTCCGCCGCGAAGGGCCTGCCGCAGCTGGCGCAGGTCGCCGCCTGCAGCACCACCCGCAGCGTCAGGTTCCGGCGGTCGGCGGTGGCGGTTTCGAACCGGTCGGTCATCTGGAACGCCCCCGTGGGGCAGACGTCCTGGCAGCGGGCGCAGTAGGTGCAGCGCGTGAAGTCGGCAGAGAGCACCATGTGCTCCCCCTCGGTCGCGAGTGCAATCAGCCTGGCGGGGCAGGCCGCGGCGCAGGCGCCGCAGCCCACGCACTCCTCGCCCAGCACGGTAGGCAGCCCGCGGAACCCTGCGGCGGGCGGATGGGGGCTGGCGGGATAGGGCAGGGTGACCCTGCCGGCCCTGGCCACCAGGGCCAGTTGACGAAGCTTGGCAATGAACACGGCTCACCCCTCCCTAAAATCCGAAGATGGCCACCAGGAGGCCCGCCACGGCGAGCACGCCGGCGCCCTCGTAGAACCGGATCGCCTGGCGGATCCGGACCCGGGGGCTGAGCACGGCCACCAGTTCCGTCAGCACCAGCACGACCAGCACCTTGACCGGGTGGAGCAGCACGGCGAGCCAGAGGGGCGCCTCCGCCGGCCATGCGCCCAGCAGGGCCACCAGGAAGGAGGCCAGCACCACGCGCCGGACCATCAGCGCCCACTCGAAGGCCGCGAGGGACGGGCCGGAGTACTCCACGTAGGGCCCGCCGATGATCTCGGTCTCGGCCTCGGCCACGTCGAAGGGCAGCTTGGCCGACTCGGCCTGGATGGCCAGGAAGGCCGCCAGGGCGGCCACCACCAGCGAGGGGGCGAAGCCGGCCTGCGCGATGCCCCGGGCGATCTCGGCAAGGCCCAGCGAGCCCGCCCGCGTGCCGAAGGTGAAGAAGGCCGCGGCCAGCACCGGCTCCACCGCGAGCAGGAGCATGATCTCGCGGCTGGCGCCCGCTCCGGCGAACGGGTTGCGTGAGGAGAGGCCGGCCAGCACCGTGCCGATGGCCGAGAAGGTGAGCAGGTAGATGAGCACCAGGCCGTCGCCCGCGAAGCCCAGCGGCGCCCGGAAGCCCATCGGCACCAGCAGGGCGGCGGCCAGCGCCCCCGTCAGCACCAGGTACGGGGCCAGCCGGTGCACCGGATCGTCCGAGACCTGGCAGTCCTCCTTGCCCAGCAGCTTCAGGATGTCGCGGTAGGGCTGCAGGACCGGCGGCCCCTGGCGGGAGTGAACACGCGCCCGGATCTTGCGGTTGATGCCGGCGTACAGGGGCGAGAGCAGAAGCACGAAGGCCAGGTTGTAGAGTGCGGTCAGCAGGCTGACGGTCACGGCTCATGCCTCCCTTCGCGGGGGCGGCGGACGATCTCCATCCGCTCGGTGCAGGAGAAGCAGGGGTCGATGGACGCGGCGATGATCGGGAAGTCGGCGATGGTCGTGCCCGGGTTGACCATCTGCGGCGTCAGCTGCAGGTTCATGTAGGTCGGCACCCGCACGCGCCAGCGGTAGGGCTTCCCCTCCGCCCCGGTCATCAGGTAGTTGCAGAGCTCGCCCCGGGGAGCCTCCACAAGGACGACGGAGACTCGCCCCTCCGGGACCTCCCCCGGCTCCACGAAGGTCGGCCCCCCGGGAAGGTTGGCCAGCGCCTCGCGGATCAGCCGCACCGACTCCAGGGTCTCCTCGACGCGCACCTCCAGGCGGGCCCAGATGTCGCCCTCCTGCCTGAGGGCCACGTTCACCGGCAGCTCGTCGTAGGCGGCGTAGGGGTAGTCCCGCCGCACGTCGATGTCCACGCCCGAGGCCCGGGCCGTAGGGCCGACGGCGCCCCAGAGCACGGCCTTCTCGTGGGTCAGCACGCCGGTGTTCCGGAGGCGGGAGCGCAGGGCGGTATCCCGCTCCAGGGCCCGCATCAGGCTCTGGCTCTCCCGCTCGACCGCCTTCAGGACATCCTGCACCTGGTGGATGCCCTCGGGGCGCAGGTCGCGCCGGACGCCGCCGGGCAGGTTCATCCCGTAGGTCTTCCGGTTGCCGGTGAGGGCCTCCGCCGCCCACATCACCGGCTCGCGCACCCGCCAGGCCTGCATGAAGCCCGTATCAAAGCCGACGATGTGTGCCGCCAGGCCCAGCCAGAGCAGGTGGCTGTGGATGCGCTCCAGCTCCAGCATGATCGTGCGGATGTAGCGGCCCCGCCTGGGCACCTCGATGCCCGCCGCCTGCTCCACGGCCTGGGAGAAGCAGGTGGAGTGGACGTACCCGCAGATGCCGCAGATCCGCTCGGCCAGGAACGGGATCTGGTCGTAGCGCAGCTGCTCCGCCAGCTTCTCGACGCCCCGGTGGCTGTAGAAGCCACGGTAGTCGCAGTCCACCACCTCCTCGCCCTCCACGAAGAGCCGGAAGTACGCCGGCTCCTCCAGCGTGGGGAAGAAGGGGCCGACGGGCACCACCGTGGTGCCTTCGGGCGTTGGCTTCAGGGCCGAGCGGGCATTCTCGGCCCGGGGCGGGCGGTAGTTGTGGGGCACGTCCTTGCGCAGGGGGAAGACGTCGTCGGGCCAGTCGTCCGCCACGATCAGCCGGCGCAGGTCAGGGTGGCCCTCCGGCGTCACCCCGATCATGTCGTAGACCTCACGTTCCATCCAGCCCGCAGGGGGAAGCTGGGGGGTGACGGCAGGGAAGGTGGGGTCGTCGGCGGGCACCGGCACCACCACGCCCACCACCTTTCCGGCACGGTCGAAGCCGAACAGGTGGGTCACCTCGAAGCCCCCGCCCAGGGGGCGCACGTCGGTGCCCACGGTCATGATCAGGCGCGCCCCGCTGGCCCCCAGGCGGGCCACCTCGCCAGCCAGGCCGTCACGGGAGGTGACGATCGTTTCGTACTCCATCAGCGCAGCCCCCCTTCCATGCCGATCAGGACGGCGATGAGGACAACCGTCGCCAGCAGCTGCCAGCCCACGTAGCCCTTGACCCGCCCGCCGTGCCAGCGGCCGGCCAGGCCGGCCAGCGCCTGGAATCCGCCGTATACCGGGCCGAGGAGCCAGCGGTCGAGGTCAATCGCCCGCTCCAGCGCCGGCGGCGCGTGGAACGACGGCTGCCACCACGGGCGCAGCAGGGCCGCCCAGCGGGCCAGGAACGGCCTGTACAGGTGCTCGGACCCGTAGCGGGCCTCGCTTGCCGGCAGCCGCTCGCCGCCGAACCAGGGCTCCGTGAAGCGCACCGGCTCAATGGCCAGGCGGCGGATCAGCCAGACCAGCAGCGCGCACAGGGCGAGCGCCAGCACCACCATCAGGGGCTGATAGCCGGCTCCGCCCAGGGCGGCGCCCATCACGTCGGCTCCGGTCACCGTCCCGGCGCCGTACAGGGCCGTCCCCGGGGCCCCCTGCAGCGCGGCCAGCGCCGCTTGGACCACGGGGGCCGGGAAGAGGCCGAGCAGCACGCAGGCCGTGCCCAGGACGCCCAGGGACGCGGCAGCCGCAGGGGACTCGGGGCCCCGGCGCCCGGCGGGATACTCCCGCTCCGGCCCGAGGAACACCGTGCCGAAGTACTTCAGGTAGGCGGCCAGCGACACGGTGGAGATGAAGATGGCAATGACGCCGTAGACGGCCAGCACGGGCAGCTCGAACCCGCCGAAGACGGCGGCCCGGTAGAGCAGCCACTTGGAGGCGAAGCCGTTCAGGGGCGGGGTGCCGGCGATGGCCAGCGCGCCCAGCAGGGTGAGGCCGGCGGTGAAGGGGAGGGCCTTGAGCAGTCCGCCCGTCCGCCTGAGGTCCAGGGTACCGCTCACCTGTTCCACGGCACCGACCGTCAGGAAAAGCAGCGACTTGAAGGCGGCGTGGTTGATCAGGTGGTAGAGCGCCCCGGCGAAGGCCACGGCCGCGAGCAGGGGCGCCCGGCCCGACAGGGCCACGGCCATGCCCAGGCCCAGCACGATGTAGCCGATCTGGCCGATGGAGGACTGCGCAACCAGCCGCTTGGCGTCCTGCTCGCTCAGCGAGCGGATGTTGCCCACCAGCATCGAGGCGGTGCCCAGCGTGGCGATGACCAGGCCCCAGACCAGCGCCGGCTGCCCGCCGCCCGGCAGCATGAAGAAGAGCACCCGCACGAGTCCGTAGATGCCCATCTTGGCCATGAGGCCGGAGTAGACGGCGGTGGCCGGCGTCGGGGCCGCGCGATAGGCCTCGGGCAGCCAGAAGGAGAAGGGCCACACCGCTGCCTTGGTGATGAAGCCCAGCACCAGGAAGGCCACAAGGAGGTGGCCGAAGCCGGGCAGCCGCTGGAACAGCTCGGCCAGCGCCGCGGCCGTCGCCCCGACGGAGAAGTCGCCCGCCACCAGCGAGAGCGAGCAGACGGCGACCAGGATACCGCTGCTGGTCACGTGTGTGGTGAGCAGGTAGGTCCACGCCGCCCGGGCGTGCCGCTCCTGCTTCCAGTCCCAGATCACCAGGAAGTAAGAGGCGAGGGTCATGACCTCCCAGGCGAAGAGGAACAGCACCCAGTCGGCGGACATCACCACCAGCGACATCGCCGCGACCAGGATCAGGAACAGGGAGAAGAACCACCGAGCGGGGCCGGCGGGCTGCCCGTCCAGGTAGCTCTGCGCGTGGAGCAGGACCGCGGCCGGAACCACGGCCAGGAGCACCAGGAAGATGGCGCCGAGGGCGTCAACCCGCACGGCCAGCGCCGCGGGGATGGCCAGCGGCAGCCCGTCCCACCAGGTGACGGCCACCGGGCCCCCGATCCAGACGGATGCAGCCAGCCAGACCGAGAGCAGCCCGGAGATGGCGCCTGCGGCCAAGCCCACCCGGGCCGCCGCCCGGGGACCCGCCGACAGCGCGCACAGCAGGGCGCCCACCAGCAGCACAATGACCACAAGCCCGGGGAGAATCGTCACCATCATCTACGCCACCCCCCCTGCGACCCAGTGGATGAGGGGCATCCCCAGGTACGGAGCCAGGAGTGCCAGGCCCATCAGCGCGGCGAGCACGGTCTGCATCGCCGGCGACGGATCCCGCCCGGCCCGGGCCCGCTCACTGGCCTGCCCGAAGAGGACCAGGTGGGTGACCCAGAGGAACCAGGCCAGGGAGAGCGCGCTCTCTACGACCACCAGGGCTGCCGTGGCCCAGCCCCACGGCCCGCCCACCGCCAGGGCGGCCCGCAGGATCAGCAGCTTGGACCAGAAGACGCCGAAGGGCGGCAGGCCGCTGATGGCCAGGGCCCCAAGCAGGAAGCCCGCCGCGGTCAGGGGCATCGTGCGGGCGAGGCCGCGCAGCTGCGAGATGGCGCGCACGCCGGTGGACCAGGCGATCGCGCCCACGCAGAGGAAGAGCAACGTCTTGGTGAAGGAGTGGCTCCACAGGTGGAGCAGGCCGCCCTCGAGGCCGTCCGCGCTCCCCATGGCTCCGAGGCCGATGCCCACCAGCATCAGGGCCAGGTTGGCGATGGTGGAGAAGGCCAGGAGCCGCTTCAGGTCGTCCGCGAAGAAGTAGCCGGCCAGGCCGACGTAGAGCGTGACAAGTGCAGCCACAGTGATCGCCGCGGACACCCAGCCGGTGAAGGCGCCGGTGGAGACCAGGCAGCGGGCCGCCAGGAAGATGCCGGCCTTGACCATCGCCGCGGCGTGCAGGAAGGCGGAGGCCGGGGTGGGTGCGACCATGGCCGAGGGCAGCCACGTGAAGAAGGGCACCTGCGCCGCCTTGCCCCAGGCAGCGACCAGCAGCAGCATGGCGAAGGCCGCCCGTGCGCCCGGCGACAGCCGGGACACGTCGGCGAAGCCGAAGGAGCCGGTCTGCGCGTAGAGCAGGAGCAGCCCGCCGATGAAGAAGAGGCTGGCGAACTGGGTCACCGCCATCGCCTTCAGGCCCGAGCGGATCGCCTCAGACGACCCGTAGTGCGAGATCAGCGCCCAGCTGCAGACCGTGGTCAGCTCCCAGAAGAGGAATACCTGGAAGAAGTCCGGCGCCATCGCCATACCCAGCATCGCCGTCACGAAAACCAGGAAGAAGAAGTAGTACCGACCCTTCCCCTCCTCCTCGGCGTGCTCCCGGTTCTGCAGGCTGAAGTAGTCGGCGGAGTAGACGACGATGCAGAGGCCGACGAGGCTGACCACCAGCGCCAGCAGCGCACCGAGCCCGTCGAGCCGCAGGCCGAGGGCCACGCCGGGCAGCGGGCTCCAGACCTGGAGGCTCGCTGCGACCTTGCCGCCCCAGGGTGCGGAAGCCAGGGTGAGTACAGCGGTTGCGACCATTGTGGCCGCAGCCAGCACGTCCGCCCTGCGCCCGGAGAGAAAAGCGCAGGCCAGCCCGCCGGCCAGCGGCACCAGGAGCAATACGAGCAGCATCGGGCATCCCTCCCGCGAATGTGGTGGGCGGAGCCGGGCACGGCTCCGCCCACGCAGCGGCATGGTGTACGCGCGCTCAGGCAAACTCCACCAGATCGAGTTCCTCCAGCTTCTGCTTGGTGGGCCTGCCGTCCTTATCCCACCCGCGCGCCTCGTAGTACTTGGGCAGCATCTCGGGCAGGCGGTTCACGCTTCCCTTCATCGGCCCGAACTTCAGGGCATCCTTCAGGAGCCGCTTCGGCAGGGTGTCGTCCGCCTTGGTGAAGCCGGCCTTCAGATTGAACTGCCGCTCCAGGTTCCAGATGCGCTCGCCCGCCTGCATCAGCTCTTCCACGGTGTAGTCGAAGCCGGTGGCCGCCCGCAGCTCGTCCGTGATCTGCGGCGCGCCGAAGGCGAAGGTGGTGAAGAGGCAGATGCCGGCGGAGTCGACCGCGGCGGTGAGGTCCTGGAAGGTCTTCACCCACGCGGGCTTCTCGTCGATCGACTGCGGGTCGAGCTTCTCGGGAACGCCCAGCACCTCGGGCGAGATGGTGTAGCCGCGCACGTGGCAGCCGCCCCGGTTGGAGGTCGCGTAGTTGAGGCCGATGCCCTGGATGGCCCGCGGGTCGTAGGCCGGCATCTCCTGCTTCTTCACGGACATCGACAGCTCGGGATGGCCGTAGCGGCTGGCCAGCCGGTAGGAGCCCTCGGAGGCCAGGTCGCCGAAGCCCTCGCGGTAGCCGATCATCCGGGTCAGCTCGACGATGGCGTGGGCGTTGCCGAAGTTCAGCGGGATGCCGGTCTCCTTGATGGTGATGTAGCCGTTCTCGTACATCTCCATCGCGCAGGCGATGGTGGAGCCCACCGAGATCGGGTCGAGGCCCAGCTCGTTGCAGAGGAAGTTGGCCTTGCAGATGGCGCCCAGGTCGCTCACGCCGCAGTCGGAGCCGTAGGCCCAGCCGGCCTCGTACTCCGGCCCCTCGCCGAAGCTCTTGAACGGGCCCTCGGGGATCTTGGTGACGCGGCCGCAGTCGATGTTGCAGCCCCAACAGCCCTTGTTGCGGACCAGGTACTTCTCGGCGAGGGTCTCGCCGCTGATCTGGTCGGCCTTGGACCAGGTGCCCGAGTCGCGCCAGTTGTTGGTGGGCAGGCCGCCCAGCTCGTTCAGGATGTTCACCAGGACCATGGTGCCGTAGGCGGGCAGGCCGCCGCCGGCCACAGGGTCGTCCTTCATCAGCTTGCGGTCGCGCTCGGCGAAGATCCGGAAGCCCTCGGGGTCGGCCACCGCGACGCCGCCGTGGCCGCGCACGGCGATGGCCTTCAGGTTCTTGGACCCCATCACGGCGCCGACGCCGCTGCGACCGGCCGCCCGGTTGTAATCGTTGACGATGACGGCCAGCAGCGCCAGCTTCTCACCGGCGGGGCCGATGCACGTCACGCGGACGTCCGGGTCGGTCTCCTCCTTGATGGCGTCGGTGGTCTCGAACACGGTCTTGCCCCACAGGTGCTCGGCGGAGCGCAGCTCGACGTGGTCATCCTCGATCCAGAGGTAGACCGGCTTCGCGGCCTTGCCCTCGAAGATGATGCCGTCCCAGCCGGCGAACTTCAGCTCCGGACCCCAGTAGCCGCCGGAATTGGAGGCGGCGATCGCGCCGGTGAGCGGGCTCTTGGTGATGACGTTGTAACGGCCGGCGGCGGGCGCCGCGGTGCCAGTCAGCGGACCGGTAAAGAAGAGCAGCTTGTTCTTGGGGCTCAGCGGGTCGACGTTGGGGTCGACTTCCTTCATGAAGTAGTAGGTCCCCATGCCGCGGCAGCCGATGTACTGCCGGGCCACCCTGGGCTCGGTATACTCGGTCTTGATCGTGCCTGAGGTCAGGTCCACGCGCAGGATCTTACCCGCATAGGCATACATGACTTACTTCACCCCCACTGCGGCCTTGAGTCGGGCGGCGTACGCCCGCTTGCGTTCGATGTTGGCCTGGCTGGCGTCGACGTACTTGAGCGCGCCGCTCGGGCAGTACTTGACGCACTCGGGATCGCCACCGCACAGGTCGCACTTCAGGATGCGGCTCGCCAGCGGATCGAAGGCGGTGCCGCCGAAGGGGCAGGCCTGCATGCACATCTTGCAGCGGATGCACTTGGCGTGGTCGACGACCATGGCACCAGTGGCGGGATCGCGGCTGATGGCGCCCACGGGGCAGGCCTTCTGGCAGAAGGCGTCCTCGCACTGGACGCACATCATCGGGACGGAGACCAGTTCGTCCTCCCAGGTGTACACCGTCACCCGGGACTTGGAGGGAACGTAGTACCCCTCGTGCTCCTGCGAGCAGGCGATCTCGCAGGAATGACATCCAGTACAGATGTCCGGCGAGATCAGGAGCATCTTGGCCATCCTCAATCCACCCCCTGTTGATTCTCGGGCCAGGAAATCCAACGGCATGCGCCGGATTCCACATGCAGAGCCGGACCTCTCCGGCTGCGGGCCCCGGGGACTACCCCCCGGCACTGGGCGGGAACATCGCCATGTCGTCCTCGGGTGTGATCGGCGTATCCAGGCCGCGTCCATCGCGCACGTCGCGGCCGTTCACCACCAGCATCACGTGCGGCAGGAGGACGCCGGGGCGGGCAAACAGAAGCGGACGCATGCGCGGGTACTGCGCCACCAGCCGCTCGAGCAGGCTGCCGACCGTCTCGCCTTCGCACACGTCCATTTCAACGGCGGTCCTGCGGTCCGCCGCATCGCGCAGGAGTCCGTAGAGCCGGATGCGCACTTGCGCCACCCCCTTGTCCGGCCATCGTCACCGCGCCTGACAGTTTACACATGTCTATTTCATATCCTACCCCTGCCCGATTGCGCCAACTATCCGTCATCCGTACTTATTCCCACCACCGCGATAATCCATATGCTGTTTGTGCTGGTCCGTTGGGTGCATGGACACCTTCTTGCCATGCATTTCCCAATCCTTAGCCTCAAGGTCTACTGCCCACGCCAAGGCACCAACGGCCTCCTCGGCTCTCCGGCCGCCAGGCCGATACTGCGCGCGAAGAAGGGCTGTCCCGACGGCCGTGCGGCCTGTCGGGACAGCCCTTCGTCCCGTATGTCTCCTACCGGGTCAGGGCAACGAGTGCGCCCGGGTTGAAGTCCAGGTTCGTCACGGCTCCCTCGGACAGCCGGCTGTGCCTGCCGTGCACCACCGCGACCAGACGCTCTCCGCCGACCCTGATCACGTACTCGGTCAGCCGTCCCAGGAAGATGGCCCGCTCCACGGTTCCCGCAAAGGGGCCTTCGCCGAGCCGCACCTCCTCGGGCCGGAGCGCGAGCTTCACCTCCTGGCCGACCGCCGCCCCGAACGGATTGCGCACCGGCACCGCCCTGTCCAGCAGCACGGCCTCAGCCGGCCCGCTCATGCGGGCGGGAATGAGGTTCACGCCGCCGATGAAATCGGCCACAAAGCTGCTGCACGGTTCGTAGTAGATCTCCTCGGGCGGGCCCGCCTGTTCCACGCGCCCGGCGTTCATGATCACCACGTAGTCGGAGACGGCCATGGCCTCCTCCTGGTCGTGGGTGACGTAGACCGTGGTGACGCCCAGCCTGCGCTGCAGTTGCCGGATGTCCTCCCGCACCTGGATTCTGAGCTTCGCGTCCAGGTTGGAGAGCGGCTCGTCGAAGAGCAGGATCTTCGGCGACATCACCAGCGCCCGGGCCAGGGCCACGCGCTGCTGCTGCCCGCCCGAGAGCTGGTTGGGCTGCCGGTCGGCCATGGAGCCGAGGCCCATCATCTCCAGCTTCTCCGCCACCGCCCGCCTCAGCTCCGCCTCGGGAACCTTCCGGAGACGCAGGCCGTAGGCGACGTTCTCAAACACGGTGAGGTGGGGAAAGAGGGCGTAGTTCTGGAAGACCATCGCCGTCTCCCGCTTGTTGGGCGGCACGGCCGTGATCGGGCGGTCATCCAGGTAGATCTCCCCGGACGTGGGCGTCTCCAGCCCCGCGATCATCCGGAGTACCGTCGTCTTGCCGCAGCCGGAGGGGCCGAGCAGGGTGACGAAGGCGCCCGCCGGGAAGTCCAGCGACACGTCGTCCACGGCCCGCACCGTCCGCTTCTGGGATTCGAACTCCTTCACCAGGTTCGCCAATCGCAGAGTCGAGCGCATGCCAGGCCCCCTCCTAGAGGTCAGATATGCTGGTCCTGATGCCGAAGAGCCGCAGGATCAGGGCCAGGAGGACGGTGACCACGAGGACGATGAGGATGAGCACCGTGGAGTAGGCCGAGGCGTAACCCCACCGCCCCACGTCCACCTGGTTCAGGATCGCCACGGTCAGCAGGTTGTACTTGGCCGAGACCAGGAAAATCACCTGGGAGACGGCCGTCATCGCCCGTACGAAGCTGTAGAGCAGGCCAGAGAAGAAGGCGGAGCCCATGAGGGGCAGCATGACTTTCACGAAGGTCTGCTGCGTCGTGGCGCCCAGGTTGATGGAGGCCTCCTCCATGGAGGGATCGATCTGCTGCAGCGCCGCGATGCCCGACCGGATGCCCACCGGCATGTTGCGGAAGACGAACGCCAGCACCAGGATGGTCCCGGTCGCCGTGAGGACCAGCGGGGGCTTGTTGAAGGCAAGGATGTAGCCGATACCGATGACCGTTCCCGGCACGGCCAGCGAAAGCATGGCCACGAACTCCATGACGCCCCGCCCGAAGAAGCGCTTCTTCGTCACCAGGTAGGCGATCACCATGCCCAGCAGGCCGGAGATCGGCATGGAGATCAGGGCGAGCCGAGTGGTGTCGTAGATCGGCTTCATGCCGAGCCCCAGCACGTACTTGAAGTTATCGAGCGTAAACGACCAGTTGATGCCCCAGAGCTTGATGAACGCGTTGATCGGGATCAGCGCGTACATGGCGATGACCACGAGCGTGAGCAGGCTCACGACGGCAAACAGCGGCCACACCACCCACGGGTCGCGCACCTGCGTGCGCTCCCGCGCCGGCTTGCCGGTAACCGTCACGTAGGAGCGGCCGGCCAGCCAGTAGCGCTGCAGCGTGAAGACGGCCACGGTGATGAGCAGCAGGAGCACGGCGACCGCGGCTCCCCCCTGCAGGTCGTAGCCGCCGATCGCCTGCTGGTAGATCTGCACCGCCAGGACCATGTAGTTGCCGCCAATCACCATCGGGTTGCTGAAGTCGGCCAGCGCCTGGATGAAGACCAGCAGAAACGCGTTGGCCAGGCCGGGAAGCAGCAGGGGCAGGGTGACGGTGCGGAAGACCTGCCAGCGGGTGGCCCCGCTGTTGCGGGCGGCCTCCTCCAGGCTGACGTCGATGTTCTGGAGCAGGCCGATCAGCATGAGGAACGTAACCGGGAACTCGGTGAGCACCATGACGAGCACCAGGCCGCCGAACCCGTAGATGTTCGCGTTCTCCATCCCCAGCAGGCCCCGGGTGATGAGGCCCGTCCGGCCGAAGAGCAGGATGGCGGAAAGCGAGACCAGAAACGGCGGCGAGACCACCGGCAGGATCGCCAGGGCCCGGAAAAGACCCTTGAGGGGAACCTGGACGTACGCGACGGTGTAGGCGAACAGGAAGCCTATGGCGGTGGCGATCAGGCTGACGGTGGTACAGAGGACGAGGGTGTTGCCGAAGATGCGGAGGATCCGCTCACTGGCGACCACGTCCCAGTAGGCCTGAAAGGAGATGCCCTCAGGCGTCATCACGCTCTGCTTCATCACCTGGAAGAGCGGGTTGACGATGAAGAGCCAGAGGGCACCGGCCACCAGCAGGACGGTCACCAGAACGACCGGCTCCACCGGCTGGCGGCGGCCCCGGCGAACGGCGGGAAAAGCCAAGTGTTACTCCCTCCCGGGTAGGGGAAGGGCCGGGCTGGGAAGCCCGGCCCTTCCGGACACTACTGCATGTTTACGGCCTTGGACCACTTCTCCACGAGCCGCGTCCGGTTGGTGCCGGCCCACTCCAGGTCGTAGTTGATGGTCTTGACCTCGCTGAGCGAGAACGCCTCGGGCGGGTTGGTGGCCTCCACATTGGTGAGCGACTGGTAGGAGCCGTACTTCTGGCCGAGCTCCTGCGCCTCCTTGGTCAGGGCCCAGTCGATGAAGATCTTGGCCGCCTCCTGGTCGGGGCCGCCCTTGATCAGGGCGATGCCGCCGATCTCGTAGCCGGTTCCCTCCTTGGGGAACGTGACGTCGAGCGGCATGCCCTCCTTGGCGTACTTCACGATGTCGTGGGCGAAGGAGATGCCGATCAGGACCTCGCCGCGCCCGGCCATCTGCCCGGGAGCGGTACCCGACTTCGGATACTGGGCGATCTGTTCGTGCAGCTTCGCCATGTACTCGATGCCCTCGTCCTCACCCATCAGCTGTGCAATCGTGGCCAGCATGGTGTAGGAGGTGCCGGACGAACCGGGGTTGGCCAGGGCGATCTGCCCCTTGAACTCGGGCTTCAGCAGGTCTTCCCAGGACTCGGGCGGGGTCAGCCCCTTCTCCTGCATGAGGGCGGTGTTATACCCGAAGCCCAGGAGGCCGACGTAGACGCCGGTCCAGTAGCCGTTGGGATCCTTGAACTGGGCGGGGACCTTCTCGGCGTTCGGCGAGACGTAGGGCTCCAGGAGCCCTTCCGCTGCGGCCGCCACGTAGGCGTCGGCCGGACCGCCGTACCAGACGCTGGCCTGCGGGTTGTCCTTCTCGGCCCGGATCCGGGTGAGCGTCTCGCCGGAGGACATGCGCACCCACTCGACCTTGATGCCGGTGGCCGCCTCAAACTCGGCCACGGCGCCCTTCACGTGGTCCTCCATCATGCCGGCGTAGAGGACGAGCTTCATGTTCTTCTTGGGTTCGGTGCTGCCGGAGGGCTGGGTCTGGGCCTGGCCGCCCGACGAGGGCGACGGCGTCGTCGCGGGTTTCGCGCCGCCACAGCCCGAGAGGACCAGGAGGCTCACGGCCAGCGTGAAAGCCAGAGTCCGCTTGATCATGATGCTTCCCCCTTGTGTGACAGTTTCCGGTCTGTCGACGGAACCACTCTCATGGTACCGTCGGCAGACCCCGCCGTGTATCCGGGGCCACGCGGACACCGCTGTCCGGGAACTCCCGGACAGCGCCCTCCCCCGCTAGGTGAGCTTGTTCTCCAGGGCGTACCGGACCATCTCGGACCTGGTGTAGACGCCGAGCTTCTCGCAGATGCGGCTCTTGTACGTCTCCACCGTCCGGACGCCCACGCCCAGCCGGGCGGCGATCTCCTGGTTGGTGTGGCCGAGGGCCACCAGCCGCAGCACCTCCAGCTCCCGCGGGCTGAGCGGAACAGAGGCGCCCGCCCGGTTCGACTTCTCCTCCACCAGCCTGGCCGCCAGGGTGGGGTAGATGTAGGTCTGCCCGGACATCACGTGCTGGATGGCCGAGAGCAGCTCGACGTCGGCCGCCTCCTTGAGCACATAGCCGCTGCCGCCGGCCTGGATCACCTGCCGCACGTAGGCCGGGTCGTCGTGCATGGTGAGCACCAGCACGCGCGAAAGCGGCGAGAGCTCCCGGAGGTAGGACAGGCCGCTCCCGTTCGGCATGGAGATGTCCAGGACGACCAGGTCCGGCCGCAGCCGGCGCGTCATCTGCAACGCCTCGAGCCCGTTGGACGCCTCGCCGACGACCTCGAAACCGGGGTAGCTTTCCAGCAGCATGCGGAGGCCCGTCCGGACCACCCGGTGGTCATCCGCGATCAGGATGCGCATGGCACTCCTCCTCCCTAACCGCGCGGGACCGAGACAAAGAGTGCGGTGCCGCCCGACGGGCTCGACTCGATGGTCATGCGGCCGTTCACCAGCGCCAGCCGCTCGGCGATCCCCGTGAGGCCCACGCCGACCCGCGGCGCCGACGGGTCGAACCCGCGGCCGTCGTCCTCGATCACCAGCTGCACCTGGGCGCCCCGCAGGTCCAGCACGATGCCGAAGTGCCGGGCCTGGCTGTGACGGGCCACATTCGTCAGGGCCTCCTGGGTCACCCGGTACAGCGTGGTCTCCAGCGGCGCGGGCAGGCGGGCCGACTCGTCGCCCACCACCTGGACCGACCCTGAGATGCCGTGGCGCCTGGCGAAATCGTCCGCGTACCGGCGCAGGGCAGCCACGAGCCCCATGTCGTCAAGGACGGCGGGGCGCAGATCACGGGAGAGCCGCCGAACCGACTCCAGGGTCTCGGCCGCCAGGTTGCGCAGATACGCCGCCTGGCCCCGCCCCTCGTCGCCCTCCTCAAGGAGGCGCAGGCCGACGATCAGGCCGGTCAGCGCCTGCCCCACCTCGTCGTGCAGCTCGCGGGAGATGCGGCCCCGCTCCTCCTCCTGCGCGCTGAGCACCTTCTGCAGGAGCGCGCGCCGGGCGGCCTCCTTCTGCGCGACCACCTCCCTGGCCCGGGCCAGGTCGCGCACCATCTGGTTGAAGGCCTCCGCCAGGCGGCCGAACTCGTCGGTCGGGCCCGGCGCCACCCGCACGGTCAGGTCGCCGCGGCCCACGGCCTGGGTAGCCCGCACCAGCTGCGGCACCCTGGCGGTCACCGTCCAGATCACGAGATAGCCGACGAGGACGGCCAGGAGGCAGGCCAGCACCAGGGTGAGGATCTGCCCCCGCTCCACCGCCCGGAGCGTGGCCATCAGGTGCTGCTGCGAGAGCCCGACCCGCACCTGCCCCGCCAGGCCGTCCACGATCAGTGCGACCGCGTCGTGGATCACGCCTTCCTCCGAGCGGAGCCAGCGCACGTCCTCCTCTCCGGGCGGAGGGAGCGGGCGCTGCGTGAGCAGGTCCCTGGGAAATCCCCCGGTGAACGTGTGCGCCACCAGCGCGCCCCGGCTGTCGAGCACGAAGGCGTATCGCACGTCGGGGTTCGTGGCTTGCGTGTCGGCCAGGATCTCGCGCACCTCCAGCGGGTTGGCCGTGAGCAGCGGGTCGGTCACCCGCAGCGCGACGTCGCGGGCCACGGAGAGGGCCCGCTTGTCCAGCTCCTCCCCCAGCACCTGGGGGAGGGTTACCCGCAGGTGGAGGATGGAGACGAGCCCCAGCGCTGCCGTGAGCGCCAGAAGCAGCGTAATGAGCTTCGCGCGGATTCCGAAGCCGTACGTGTCGGGGCGGAGCGCCGCCGCGAGCCACCGCCGCCCGCTCATCGCCCGGCCTCCACCTGGTCGGCCATCTGCCTGATCGGATCGTACCAAGCCGGGTCCGGGGACACGAAACGGTCGACGGAGAGGCTCTGCAGCACCGCCTGCCCCTCCTCATCCTCGCCCATGGCGAGGAAGACCGACTGCAACTGCGCCGCCAGCTGGGAGCCCACGTGGGGGGAGACCACCACCGGCGGCGCCCCCAAGGGTTCCGAGGATGCGATGACGCGGAGTCTCCGGTCCAGGTCGGGGTCGCGTGCTGCGGCCTGGCCGTACATGATGCTGTTGACGGCAGCGCCGTCCACGAGCCCCTGGTCCAAAGCCTGGATCGCCTTGTCGTCACTGATGGTGAAGATCGTCCGGTCGAAAAAGCGGTCCACCGACTCGTCGAGGCCCAGGATCAGCGCTTCGGGGTAGAGCCGGCCTGTGACCGAGACCGGATCGGTGTAGGCAAAGGTGTGCCCCTTGAGGTGGGCAAACTCCTCGAGACCGCTGTAGCGGCGCACCAGAATCAGCGAGCGGTGCGTCGGCTCCTCCTTGTACTCGGGCACTGCCAGGGCGGAGAGGCCGAATTCCTCCTCGCCGCGCACGTAGGCCAGGCTGCCGACGAAGGCGATGTGCACCCCGCCCGTGCGGAGCAGGTCCAGCATCTCGGTCTGCGAACGGCCGAGCACCACCTCCACGTTCCGCTCCAGCCGGCTGTTCAGGTAGTCCAGCATCGGTCCGTAGCGGAGCAGGCTGGCGCGCGGCGACATCATGGTGGACAGGCCGACCTTCAGCACGGGGCGCGGCGTGATGCCGCCGTACCCGGCGGCGAGAGTGGGATCCAGCTGGTCGAGCCGGACCACAGGCAGGTCCTCCGGCGTGCCGCATCCCAAGAGGCAGAGGCCCGCGAGCAGCAGCAGGGCACACAAGGCGCGGCGCACGAGTCAGCACCTCCAAAACCCACTCGGCTGTTGGGGTCCGGCGCCTAGATTCGCCTCCGGCCGCCCCGGCACCTGCCGGCGGTGTCGGACCCGGCCCGGAGAACCTTGCCAGAACTGAACTGCCAGGTCCGCAGCGAAAGGGTGAGGCTCTCGGCGGCCAGGGCGCCGGCGTATCCGGGGATGGGCGGCAGGTCGTGCACGGCCCAGCCCGCGGCCCAGGCTGGGTCCGGCGCACGCCGGAGCCGCACCCGCGCCAGGCCGCCGTCCGCGCAGAGCTCCAGGCGCCGTACGGGCATGGCGAGGCCGCACCCGAGGCCCTTGACCAGGGCCTCCTTGCGGACCCACACCCGGTAGAACGCCTGGAGCTGCTCCTCCGGCGGCAGGCGGGCAAACCCCGCCGCCTCGGCCGGCGACAGGACCAGGTCGGCGGCCCGCCGCAGGTCCCGGCGCGGGCGCACCACCTCCAGGTCCACCCCCACCCTGATCCCCCTGCTCGCCGCCACCAGCGCCCACCGGCCGGCGTGCGACAGGCTGAACTGCAGGGGAATCCCTTCCTCGTGGGCGATGCCCGGCTTGCCGCGCTCGCCGTACCGGAAGCGGACGGCCTGAGGTGGCTGGCGCAGGTAGCGGCCCAGCAGCTGGCGCAGCTGACCGCGGGCCGCAACGAAGCGGCTCCCCAGAAGCGCAGTGCGGCTGCCCCTTGCCCGCAGCTGCTCCTCCCGGGAAAGGAGCGGCCACAGCGCCCCGAGGCGCCCGGCGTCCAGGTCGAGTGGCAGCCGCCAGACGTGCACCTCATGGGCCCCGAGGTCCGGCCACTCCTCAGGCGGCGCCCAGGCACGCTCCGCCACGGCTAGCTGGCGATCCGGGCGAGCGCCGCCCCGTCGCAGGCTGCGAGGACCCCGATGGCCCGCGAGATCTGGCGCATGAGGCCGCCCAGGACCCGGCCGGGGCCTACCTCCATCAGCGCCGCGCCGGACTGGGCCAACGCCGCCAGCCGGGCCGCGCAGACGCTCCAGCGCACCGGAAGGGTCACCTGCTCCAGCAGCAGCGAGCGGTACGCCTCGATGTCCGCCACGAACTCCCCCGTGATCGAGGAGAGCATGGCCGTGGCGGGCGGGCGCAGCGGCGCCCGGCGGATCAGCGGCTCCAGCTCTGCGCGGGCCGGCGCCATGAGCGGAGAGTGGTAGGCTCCGCCCACGTTGAGCAGGTCGATCTTGAGGGCGCCCTCGGCCCGGGCCAGCGTGATCACCGACTCGATCCCGCCCGCGTCGCCTGCGACCACCGTCTGCAGCGGCGTGTTGTAGTTCGCGACCACCGCGCAGCCGTCGCGGCTGGCCGCGGCACAGAGGGCGGCGACGCGCTCCGGCTCGAGGCCGGAGATCGCAGCCATCTTCCCGGGCGCCAGGCGCGCCGCCCGGGCCATGGCCCGCCCCCGGGCCTGCACCAGGAGGAGGGCCTCCTCCCAGGGGAGCGCACCGGAGACCGCCAGGGCCGTGTACTCGCCGAGGCTGTGGCCGGCGACGAGGTCCGGGCGGATCCCCTGCTCCGCCAGGGCGGCGGCCAGGGCGGTGCTCAGGGTGAAGATGGTCACCTGGGCGATCTCCGGGTCGGCCAGCGTCGGCTCGTCTGCGGCGGCCATCAGGCCGATCAGGTCCATGCCGGTCAGGGCGGCGGCCCGCTCCGCCAGGGCCCGCGCCGCGGGCGAGACCGCCCACAGGTCTCCCCCCATGCCCGCGTGCTGGCTGCCCTGGCCCGGAAAGAGGAAAACCGTGCGGATCGCTTCCACATTCATCCCCCTCATACTCGCACCAGCCCGGCGGCCCACGACTGCCCGAAGCCGCCGCTTACCAGGCCGACGATGTCCCCGGGCTGCAGCGCCCCCTCCTCCTCCATCAGGTGCCAGTTGAGCATCGGGTCGACGGCGCCGATGTGCCCCACCTCGCGCGCCACGTGCCAGCTGGTCAGCTCCTCCGGTACGCCGCCGATGCTCTCGCGGATCGCCTCGATCACGTCCCGTGTCATGTTGTAGCAGATCAGCCGGCGGACCTGCGGCAGGGTCAGCCCGGCGTCGCACAGCACCGCGTGGAACAGCCGGGCGATCTCGACCGGCGTCTGCCGGTTCATCTCGTACGCCTCCACGGGGCTCCGGAAGTGGCGCCGCGCCTGCTCGGCGGGGTTCCAGAAGTACCGGCCGGCGGCCAGGTCCTCGGGGGTGACAGGCGCCGCGGTGCCGCCGACCGGGATCTGCCAGACGGCGTGGTGCCGCCCGTCCGTATGGAAGCGGAAGGCGAGCAGATGGCGCCCCGGGGCCTCCCTTCCCACCACCGCCGCACTGGCGCCGTCGCTCAGGAAGCAGGAGCCCGCCATACGGAAGCGATCGGTCAGGTGCGGGGGGAAGGTCTCGGCGGAGGCCACCAGGACGTACCGCATCCCCGGGTTGACGGAGAGGAGCGACCGGGCCAGCTCCAGGGCGACCAGCTGGCTGTTGCACGCCTGATCCAGCTTGAACGCCCAGGCCCTGCAGGCGCCGAGCTCCTCCTGGAGCTGCGCGTAGTCGGCGTGCATCAGGTAGTCCGGCACGAAGCCCTGGGCGTAGATGATCAGGTCCAGGTCCTCCGGGGAGACGCCCGCCCGCTCCAGCGCCTGCTGCGCGGCCCGCAGCGCCATGGCGGTGCCGGCCATCCCCTGGCTGACGTGGACCTTCCGGGTGCCCTTGCGCTCCAGCGCCGCCGGGGAGAGGCCGATCCGGCCGGCCACCTCTGCCAGGTGCACGGTGGCCTCCGGCAGGTAGATCCCGGTGCCGAGGATGCCGACGCTCACACCCCCACCCCCTGCCGGGCGGCCATCCGCTCCCGCAGCAGGGGCGGTACCTCCACCAGGAGGCGCCCCTCGGGGCTGACGAAGACGTGGGTCGTATAACCCGTCGCCAGCAGCTCGCCCTCCGGGCTGCCGCGGTAGACTTCATAGTCGAACGTGAACCGGGCCACCTCGGAGGGCTGCAGCCGGGTGCGGACGATCAGCCTGTCGCCCCACCGGGCCGGGCTCCGGTAGCGGCAGTGGGCCTCGATCACCGGGGAGATGATGCCGTGGGCCTGAAAGTCCTCAGGCGTGACGCCGAACAGTTTCTGGACGAGGTCGAAGCGCCCCACCTCGAACCAGTCGAAGAAGTGGCTGTGGTGCACCACACGTGCGCTGTCGACCTCCCGGAAGCGCACCCGGATCTCGGTGTCTACCTGCATGCCGTTACCCCCCGTAACGGCCCAGCACCAGGCTGGCGGTGTTTCCGCCGAAGGCGAAGGAGTTGGAGATGGCCACCCGCAGGTCGGCCTCCCGGCTCCGCCCCGGCACGAAGTCGATCTCGACGTCCTCCACCGGCGGGCGCTCCCAGCGGAGCGTCGGCGCCACGAAGCCGTGGGCGAGGCAGAGCGTCGTCACGATGCACTCGATGGCGCCCGCCGCCCCCAGCGTGTGCCCGAAGATCGATTTGCTGGAGCTCACCGGCGGTATCCGCTCGCCGAACACGTTGCGGATCGCCCGGATCTCCATGTCGTCGTTGTACGTCGTGCCGGTGCCGTGGGCGTTGATGTAGTCCACGTCGGCCGGGGTGAGCCCGGCGTCCTCCAGGGCGCCCCGCATGGCCCGCTCCGCACCGCCGCCTTCCGGATCCGGCGTCGTCTGGTGATAGGCGTCGTTGCTGATGGCGAACCCCAGCACCTCGGCGTAGATGGGTGCGCCCCGCTCCAGCGCGCTCTCCAGGTCCTCGAGGACGCAGACGGCGGCGCACTCGCCGATGACCAGCCCGTCCCGGCCGGCGTCGAAGGGGTGGCAGATGTGCTTCGTCAGCGCCCGCAGGGCGTGAAAGCCGCTGAAGGAGACCTGGGAGAAGGGGTCGACCCCGCCGGTGACCGCGGCGCGCACCTCGCCCCGCCGGATCAGGTCGAAGCCAAGCCCCACCGCGTTGGTGCCCGCAGCGCAGGCCGTCACCAGGGTGGCGCTGGGGCCGCGCGCCCCCGTCAGCCGGGCCGTGAGGCCCGTCACCAGCGGCGCCGGCACGTTCAGCAGCAGCGCCGGGTCCGCCTCCCCCTTCAGGTGCTTCTGCTCGTGGTAGTACTCCCGGGAGAGCGTGCCGCCCAGCGACGTGGCCATGCTGACGCCCACCGCCCAGGGGTCGCGCTGCACCAGCTCGTCCAGCCTGGCCTCCCCGGCCGCCTGGCGGACGGCCTCCCGCACCATGTCGTAGATGTAATCCCGGAAGACCCCGGGGGTCAGACCGAGACTGTCACCGTCCACCTCTCCGCCCATCTGGGTGGAGTAGCAGCTGGTATCGAACCGGGTCACCGGGCGGATGCCGGACCGCCCCTCCCGCAGAGCCGCAAGGAAATCGTCCACCGCAGACCCGATGGGCGATACCACCCCCAGCCCGGTGATGACCACCCGCCGCTTCATCGGGCTAGTTCCCTCCCGTCGTCAGCTCCGGCACCCTGCTCAGCAGGAACTGCTTGATGGTGTTGACGGACTGGAGCGCCGGCATGTCCTCGTCGGTCATGGTGACGCCGAACTCCTTGGTCAGGGCGATGATCACCTCGAGGGCGTCGATGGAGTCGAGGCCCAGCCCCTCCTTGAACAGGGGGGCGTCGCTGTCGATCTCCTCGGGGCTGATCTCCAGGAACAGCCGGTCGATGATCGCCTTCTTGATGCGCAGCTCGATCGAGTCCATTCTGAATCCCTCCATTCAAGCATTAAGAGATGGAAATGCCGCCGTCGATCACGAACACCTGGCCCGTCACGTAGGCCGCCTCATCGCTGGCCAGGTAGGCGGCGAGCGCCGCGACCTCGTCGGTGCGGCCGAAGCGGCGCAGCGGGATCCGCTTCAGGTATTCCTGGCTCACCGAATCGGAGAGCGCAGCGGTCATGTCGGTCTCCACGAAGCCGGGCGCCACGCAGTTGACGGTGATGTTGTACCGGGCGCCTTCCCGGGCCATCACGGTCGTCATGGCGTGGACACCGCCCTTGGATGCGCTGTAGGCCACCTGACCCGTCAGGCCCCGGATCCCGGCCGTCGACGTGATGTTGATGATGCGGCCGGACCGCTGCTCCGCCATGGGGCGGAACGCCTCCTTGCTGCAGAGGTAGACCCCGGTCAGGTTGATCTGGAGCGTCTCGAACCAGTCGTCGTCCCGGTACATCATCAGGAATCCCGGCCGGAGCACACCGGCGTTGTTGACGAGGATGTCGATCCTGCCGAACTCGGAGAGCAGCCGCCGGAACATCTCCCGCACCTGCTGCGGGTCGGCCACGCTCCCCTTGAGGACCAGGGCCCGTGCACCGGCCTCCCGGACGGCCCGTGCCGTCTCCTCGGCCTCCTGGTCACGGCTCACGTAATTGAGGGCGACGTCCGCGCCCTGCGCGGCCAGCGCCAGGCAGATCTCCCTTCCGATGCCCCGCGACCCGCCGGTGACGAGGGCGACCTTCCCCTTCAGCCGCATCGGCACACCCCCTCCCGGGCCGGACCCACCACGACAGTGCTGACGCTGCCGCCCAGGTCCATCGCGTTGACCAGGACGAACGGCGCCTCCGGCGCCAGGCTGCGCTGCGGCCCGCCAGGGGCCGTGGCGGGCACCGTGCCGTGATGGATCATCAGGATGGCAGCCACCAGCCCCAGCACCGAGTGGCAGTGGAAGTTCTCGCCGGTCAGCCGCTTCAGCGGCAGCAGGGCCGGGCCGCCGTACGGAAAGAGGCCCTCCAGCGCCTGCCGTTCCGCCGCGTCCACGGCGCCGCCG
This sequence comes from Symbiobacterium terraclitae, assembly GCF_017874315.1. NCBI lineage: Bacteria > Bacillati > Bacillota > Clostridia > Eubacteriales > Symbiobacteriaceae > Symbiobacterium > Symbiobacterium terraclitae. The sequence continues at coordinate 60,000 of NZ_JAGGLG010000019.1, forward strand.
TTGGCCATGAGCACCACCGCCCCCACCCGGTCGGCGCCGATGCCCGCCCTCTGCAGCGCCAGCGCCATGCAGCGCCGGACGGTCTCCGCCGAGGGCGCCTCGGTCGCCACGTTGGCCTGGAGGTCCGGATCGGTCAGCGACGCGTAGCCGAACAGCTCGGCCAGGACCGCTGCGCCTCGGGAGGAGGCGGCCCCCTCTGCCTCCAGCACCACAGCCGCGGCCCCCTCCCCCAGCGTGATGCGGTCAAGGAGTCCCAGCTGGCTGTAGGCCGTGTAAGTGGTGCGGTCCAGTTCGTCGATGGCGCTGGCCACCATCGCCGCCGCCTTGCGCTCCCTGAGCAGGTCGAAGCAGTAGGCAGCGGCCGGCAGGCCCGCCAGCGTGGAGCTGGGGCCCTTGAGCCCGAACTCCATGGAGATCTGGCCGGTCGCCGCATTGAGGACGGTGTTGGGAAAGCGCGACGGGCTGACCTCCAGCGGTCCGCGGTATTTCAGGTCCTGGACGTACCCGTCGATGCTGGCGCTCGGCCCGAACGTGGTGCTGAGCACCGAGCCGACCACCGCGGCGTTCTCTGCCGTCACCTGCAGCCTCGCGTCCCTGAGCGCCGTCCCCACCGCCGCCACGGCCATCTGGGAGTACCGGTCCATGCGCCGGTAACGGCTCGACTGCATGTAGTCGGCGGGCCGGAAGCCGCGCACCTCGCCGGCGCGGTGGTGCCGGAGGCCCGTCGTGTCGAACAGGGTCACCTCGGTGATGCCGGAGTCGCCGCTGCGGAGCGCAGACCAGAAGGAGTGCCGGTCGTGGCCCAGCGGCGAGATCACCCCCGCGCCCGTGCAGTACACCCGCGTTCCGATGTTCACTCCCTCCCTCTGCTCATGAACTTGTAGCTGATCTCCGCCCGGCTGACCTCCTGGCCGTCCACCGTCGCCCGCACCCGTGCCTTGGCGAAGGGGCCCACCCGCTCGAGCGCCTCCGCCTCGATCACCAGCACGTCGCCGGGGGTGACGAAGCGGGTGAACTTGACGTTGTTGAGGGCCACCAGGTAGCCCGACTCGGCGTCGGAGTAGATCAGCCCGGCCGTCTGGGTCATCGCCTCCACGATCATCACCCCGGGCATGACCGGTTCGTCGGGGAAGTGGCCGGCGAAGTAGGGCTCGTTGATCGTGACCAGCTTGATGCCCTTGATGCGCCTGTCGGGCTCATGTTCCAGTACGCGGTCCACCATCAGGAACGGGTACCGCTGTCGCAGGGACCGCATGATCCACTGAATATCCACCGCTCGTCGCTCCTTCGGCTTGGGTCAGCATCGCCCGGATCGCCCCGGCCGCCTCCCGGTAGGCATCGGCGGAGAAGGCAGCGTAGGCCTCCAGATGGGAGAACAGCGGCGCCGGCACTTTCAGGGCCCGCATGCTGTTCAGGCGTTCGATGCGCTCGTCCAGGCGGAACCTCTCGTTCTGGGACCGGTGCGCCCGCAGGGCGGCAAACTTGGCGGCCGCCTGGGCCGTGATGTTCAGCAGCCGGTTGGGAAGGAGGGGCGCCCACACCTCGTAGCACCAGACCTCTGCCTCCGCCGGCGCCCCGGCCAGCGCCTCGGCCAGGAGCAGCCCCGCCGCGCAGTGGTCCGGGTGGTCGTCGAGGAAGAAGGGGACGTAGATCAGCCGCGGCCGGATCCGCCCCAGCAGCGCGGCGAGCTCCGCCGCCAGTTCGGCCGTGACCGCCAGCCGGCCGTCCGGCTGTTCCCAGAAGATCAGGTCGCCTGCGGCCAGCCCCAGCAGCGCCGCTCCGGCCAGCGCCTCCCGGCGCCGCTGCTCGACCAGCCCCGGCCGGGGCCGGCGGTGGGAGGCCGCGCCGTCCGTCAGGTAAAGGACGGTCACCGGATCGCCGCGCTGGCGGTGGTGCAGGATCGCCCCGCCGCAGCCGGCCACCTCGTCGTCCGGGTGCGGGGCCAGCACCAGGACCGGACCCCCGGGCGGTCGGGAAAGGTAGAGGGGCGGCCGCCGCAGGCCGGAGACCAGGTACTCCGCCAGTGCCGTGGAGCCCGTCACGCCCTCACCTCCTCCGTCTTCCTGGCCAGGTAGGCCAGCGGCTGGAACCAGGTGGCCTCCTCGCCCGCTCCGCTGAAGCGCTCGCCGCCCGTCCGGGCGTTGAGCTCCTCCAGGGAGCAGCGGCCCGTGATGAAGTCCAGGTAGGCCCGGATCTCCGGGATGCCCGGGTACTTGGCCGCCAGGTAGCGCACGCCCGCCATCATCTCCGCGAGCATCGCGTCCCGTCGCTTCGGGCGGTCCAGGTGGTGGACGACCGCCCCCGGGAGGTACCGGAAGGCGATGCCCGCCCGGTGGAGCCGGTAGGCGAACTCAATGTCCTCCGGCCCCCAGCCCCTGAACCCCTCGTCGAAGCCGCCCGCCGCCAGGCAGGCATCCCGCTCGACCATCAGGTTGGCCCCGGTGCAGACCGCCCAGGGGATGTGAACCCTCTGCAGGCGGTAGAGCCGCTCCGCGAGGTCGACGTACCCGTCGGGCACCACGTGGGCGTCGAGCCCCGCCCAGCCGCCCTCGCGGGCGAGCGCCTGCCGGATGGCCGGGAAGCTGGCGGCGCGGGTGTTCCGGATCCGGCCGAACGAGAGGCTCCCCTCCCGCCGTGCGGCCAGGTGGGCACGCAGTGCCCCCGGCGCCAGCACCACGTCGTCATCCAGGAGGCAGACCCACCTGCCCCCCGCCTCCCGCAGCCCCCGGTTGCGGGCCCCGGCGCGCCCCCGGTTCTCCTGCCGCACGAGCCGCAGCGGCAGAAGCTCCCGGAACGGCGCCACGCACGCCTCCGTGTCCGTCGTGGAGCCGTCGTCGACCACCACCACCTCCCAGTCCTCCTCCACCGCCTGCTGCGCCAGGGAGCGCAGGACCAGCGGCAGCCGGTCGGGGTTGTTGTAGGTGGGGATCACCACGCTCAGCTGAACCGGCATGGCTGTCACTCCCAGCGCAGCCGCGGGGCTGCGAGCGCGTAGGCAGCGAGCCCCCACGCGGCCAGGACGGCGAGGTAGAGGCCGGCCTGCTCGACGGGGAGGTCGAGGGCCACGCCGCGGAGCACTCTGACGAAGGGCGTGAGCGGCAGCCACTCTGCGACGGGGCGGATGGCGGCGGGCAGGACCGAGATGGAGGCGAAGACCTCGCAGAGGAAGGCCATCGGGAAGTTGAGCGCTTGAGCGATGACGTTGCCGGCGTCGGGGCTCCGGACGAGTGCGGCCACCAGGAGGCCCAGCCCGGCAAAGACCGGCGTGCCCACCGCCGCGATGCCGGCCAGGGCCACCGGGTTGGTGAGCGGCACCCGCAGGGCGACCACGGCCACCAGCATGAGCAGCAGGCTCTGCCCCAGGGCCACCAGCGTGCGCGTGACCACGTGGGTGAGGACCAGGGCCCACGGCGAGACCGGGGTAACCCGGAGGCGCCTGAGCTGCCCCTGGGCCCGCATGGCCAGCAGGGCCGTGCCGCCGAAGAGGCCCGTCTGCATGCAGGTGAGGGCGATCACCCCCGGTGCGACGAAGTCCAGGGAGCGGATCCGCCTGCCCTCGACGACCTCCACGTAGCGGGAGCCGTCGCCGCCCACGGCCAGCTCCGCCATGAGGCCCGAGAGCAGCGGCTTCCAGTCCTCCAGGTCCTTCGTCAGGAGGAGCCGGGCGCCGTGCTCGTCGATCACGAGCGCGCCCTGGGCCTGGCCGCTGGCTACGACGGCGGCCGCCTCACCCCCGTCCGCCAGGGGAACCAGTTCCAGGAACTTGATCTCCTCCAGCCGCGCCATCAGCCCGGGGTTGTGCTCGGCTCCGGCTACCCGGAGCGACAGGGTGAAGCGCGAGGGGTCGGGCGAGGCCAGGCCGAAGACGACGAGGATGATGATCGGGAACACGCCGGACCAGAAGAGCCACTGGCGGTCGCGCACCACCAGCAGCACCTGCGTGGTGATCAACCGGGCCAGACTCCGCAACAGACTCACCCCCTGAGCGCCCGGCCGGTCACGGCCAGGAAGTAGTCCTCGAGCGAGGCCGCCCGGCGCTGGAACTGGACCAGGCCCCACCGCCCGCCCAGCTCCTGCACGGCCGCCGCCGTCGCGTCCGGATCGGCGGCGCGGAACTCCCACACCCCGGGCCCCGCCTCCACGGCCGCTTCCGCCGGCAGGGTCCGGCAGGCCTCGGCCGGCGGCGGCTCGCGGAACGCGGCACGGATGACCTCCCTGAAGGGGAGAGAGCCGACCAGCCCGGCCGGAGTATCCACCTGGATCACCCGGCCGCCGTCCACCACGGCCACCCGGTCGCAGAGCGCCTCTGCCTCTTCCATGTAGTGGGTGGTGAGCAGCACCGTCTTCCCGCGCGCCCGGAACCCCTCGACCAGCGCCCAGATCGCCTTGCGCGCCTGGGGGTCCAGGCCGGTGGTGGGCTCGTCGAGGAAGAGCAGCTCCGGGTCGTGCAGCATCGCCGTGCCGATGGCCAGCCGCTGCTTCTGCCCGCCGCTCAGCGTGCTGACCCTGGCGCGCGCTTTGCCCTCCAGGTCCAGGAGGCGGAGCATCTCCGCCGGAGACGCCGCCCGGGGGTACAGGGCCGCGTACAGCCGCAGCGTCTCCAGCACGGTGAGCGTGTCGAAGAAGGTGGTCACCTGGAACTGAACGCCGATGCGGTGCTTCAGCGCCCGGGCGTGCTCCCGCACGGAGAGGCCGAGCACCTCGGCCCGCCCGGAGTCAGGCGCCCGGATGCCCTCCAGCACAGCCAGCGTGGTGGTCTTGCCGGCCCCGTTCGGCCCCAGGAGGCCGAAGATCTCGCCGCGCCGCACCGCAAGCGACAGGTGGTCGACGGCGGTGACATCGCCGTAGCGAACCACCAGATCCTCCACGCAGACGGCTAGATCCACCCCGAAACCACCTCCTCCAGGCGGCTGGCGCCCTCTGTCTCGCCCCGGGCAATCTCTGCCAGCAGGCTCCCGGCCTTCCCCTCGAAGACCGGGCACGGGCGCCCCTCGCCGGCCTCCCGCAGCATCGCCGACAGCTGGCTCCAGAGCTTGGCCAGCTGCAGGTAGTGGCGCCCCAGCGCCTCCAGCTCCGGCTCGTCCACCAGCGGAGCGGCCTCGAGCAGGAAGCGGCCGTAGATCCGCCGGAAGCAGCCCCGCCCCGTCCCGGCCACGTCGAACATGATGTAGGCGAGGCGGGCGCTGGTCCGGGCCCGCTCCTCACCCAGCAGCCGGGGCCACAGCGGAAGCTCCTCCATGAGGCCCCGGATGGCGGGGAGCCCGTGGAACTTGTCCCAGGGGTGGAGCAGGCGGTGGGCGGTCCCGGCCAGGGCGCTGCGGACGGCGCGGGGCAGGTCGGGCTCGAGGCCCCGGGGGCGGCTCAGGGTGTACCACTTGCCCTCGGGCTCCGTGACGCCGCCGGCCGCCAGCCGCGCCGCCGCCAGGTCGGCCAGGGGGATCGTCAGCCGGTCCCACCAGGCGTAGTCGTGGGCGTAGGCGACCCCTGCCTCCTCGTCGTACCCGACCAGCATCACCTTGTGCCCGCCGAAGCCCACGCCTTCGGGCCAGCTGTCCGAGCGGCGGATGTACTCCAGGTGGCGGACGTCCACGTCGACCAGCACCGGCTCGCCCGCGTCGAGCAGCTCCTTCACCGGGATCCAGGGATCGCGGCCGCCCGGCTTGTGCATCTCGAGGATGAGGCCCAGGTTGTCGGCCAGGTGGAACTCCAGGTCGTCGCCCCGTCCCATCACCAGGAAGTGCGGCATGCCCGGCATGCGGAAGTAGGTGAAGCCCAGGCCGCAGCCGATGCCGAGGCAGAGCTCCTCCGAGAGCTCGATCCCCAGATGGGCGAGCCAGTTGCGCATCGCCGTGGACTCGCAGTGCGAACCGGCGATGTGCCTGTACGCGATGGTCGCAGATGCCATCTCGGGCCTCCCTCCAGCTTCAGAACAACCAGCGCCGGGAGAGCGCATACAGTTCACGGGCGGCCTGCCACTCCAGCGACACGACCTCGGCCAGGCCGCCGCCCGACCGGCAGAACCGCTGCCAGGCCTCTCCGCACTCCCGGTACCGCCCGGCGAGGTCCGTGAGGCGCGGCTCCTCCAGGACCTCAGCGGCGAGCGTGAGGCCCGTGGCAAACTGCCCGCGAAAGAGGTCGTGCTCCGGCCCGCCCAGGTGGGCGGGAGGAGGGGAAGCGGCGGGGCGGCCCTGCGCCCACCGCTCCAGCGCGGGAAGCCCCGTGTACAGCGGCCCCTCCGGCGGGCAAAGCAGCCGCTCGGCCGTGCGCCGCAGGGCCTTCTGCCAGAGCAGCCGCCGGTCGGGCAGCCGGGGGGTGAGGTAGAACAGGAACCACGACCGGGGCCGCATCTCCGCCAGAAAGGCGCTCACCGGCTGCTGCCGCGGTTCCGGCTCCCAGGGCGACAGCCAGGCGACCTGACCCCCCCTCGCCTCAAGGAGCAGCGCCAGCTCCCCGCCCGCGCTGGCGACGAGGGTGGGCCTTCGCCCGGCCAGGCGGTCAGCGATAGTCGCCCAGAGGCCGTCAGGGGTTGCGAAGGGATACGCGTCCACCCAGTTCCCGGTCTCGCGCACTGCGTCGTGCAGGAACCAGGGGGAGAGGCCTCCCCACCGGTCCGGCGACTCCGGCCTGTACTGGAACTGGAGCCCCCGCCCCCAGGCGAGGAGCTCCGTCTCCCCGACCTCGGCGCCGCGCTGCCGGAGCAGGGTGGCCAGCATGACGGCAGGGGGGCATTGCCCCGGCACGTGAACCAGCGGCAGCGTCAGCGCGCTCATGTGAGCAGCGCCTCCAGCCGCTCCGCAGCCTCTGCTTCGCCGTCAAGGATCGACTGCAGCAGGCCCTTCGCGCGCTCGCCTTCGAAAACCGCCCGGGGTTCGCCGGCCCGCGCGCCCTCCAGCATGAGGCTGTTGAGCTCGTTCCAGGTGCGGGCCAGGCCCGCGTAGTGGCGGGCCAGCGACACGTACCGCTCGTCGCCAAGCAGGTCGGCGCATTCCATGAGGAAGCGGGAGTACATCTTCCGGTGGTGGCCGCCGCCGCTGAGCAGGTTGCACTGCAGGTCGGTCATGAAGACCGTGGCCTGGAACTTGGTGGGCGGCAGAAGCTCCGGCCAGTGCGGAAACTCCTCGCAGAACCGGCGGAGCCCCGAGAGGCCGATGGCGCCGTTCCAGAAGCGCGAGTGATAGCGGTTGACCACCTTGCGGATGGCGAAGGGGATCGCGTCCTTGAGCGGGACGGTCGGTTCCAGCGGCTCGATGTACATCCACTCGTTCTCGGAGGGGTAGTACTCGGCCGAACTCCGGGAGGCCTGGAAGGCCTCGAAGGGCACCTCCCAGACGCCCGGCAGCATGTTCTCAACCACGGCCACGGTGGCTCGCTCGTCGTCGTACCCGACCACGATGGTCTTGTGGCCGCCGAAGTTGTAGGAGGCCACGCAGGGCGGCAGGTCCCAGGTCTGGTTGAAGTAGGGGACCAGCGGCTTGCGGTCGCAGTCCACGATGACCGGCACCCCGGCGTCGATCAGCCGCCGGATCTCGTCCCACGAGTCCTCGGCCGTCTGGCCCCGCTTGACGATGAGCCGGATGTCGAGCAGGTGGGCGAGGTCGGCGTAGGGCTGCCACCCCCTCCCGGTGACGGACCAGTACGGCGCCCAGTAGGCCGGGTCCGGGCAGGTCTCCGGGTCGCTGTGGTGGTAGACGAAGACCAGGCCGGAGCCCAGGCCGAAGCACATGGACTCCGTGAACTTCAGCCCGTAGTACTCCAGCACGTCCCTGATGGGTGCCGATCCGCAGTTCAGGCCGAGCTGATGGTGATCAAACGGCAGCATCCGCCTCATCGCAGTAGCCCCCCCGTCAGCGGTACCTTTGGCTGGAAGTCCTGGTGCAGTTGGCAGCACTTCGCACAGACCGACAGGTGCCCCAGCTCCATCAGGGTGCGGCGGAACCGGCGCATGGGCTCGCCCCACCGCACCTCCGCGAGGCCGGCGGAGGCGGCGTCGCCCACGGCGACGTCCGGATAGTCCGGGCAGGGCACCACCCGGCCGTCGGGCTCCAGCCAGAGCGAGTCCCAGGGCAGCCTGCACCCGCTCCGGGTCGGCAGGGCGGGCTGGGTGAAGTAGGTGCGCACCTGCTCCTCGCCCAGTGGCGGCCAGAGCGTCACCGGGATGCGGGCGTTTCGCCCCGCCTCGCACACGGCCTGCCACACCTCGGCGGGATCCGGCGGTGGGGAGTCGTCCAGGAAGCCGGTCGCGGAGGCCCCGTCGACGCCGAAGCAGGTCTGGGCCTGTTGCCGGTACTCCGCCAGCATCTGCGGTGTGAGGAACATGGGGAGTTGGAACTCCAGCGCATCGGCCATCAGGTCCTCCGCGACCGCCGGCATCTCCCTGAGCCGGGGGAGGTTCTCGCGCAGCACCACCGTGTTGATCTGGATGCGCACCTGGCGGCCGGCCGCCTGCCGCAGGCGGTGCAGCCCCTCCCGCACCCGCCGGAAGAGCCCCGGCATCCGCCGGATCTGCTCATGCACCTCCGGGGGGCCGTCCACGGAGACGATCAGCAGGTCCGGCGGCGCTTCCGCCAGCGCGGCCGCATGGGCTGTGAGCGTCGTGCCGTTGGTGTTGATCGTGCAGTGCATCCCCAGTTCCCGGATCGTGCGGATGAGGGGGACGATGTCAGGGTGCAGGAACGGCTCGCCGCCCCAGAGGTAGACGGCCGGCCGCATCGCTACGGCCTCCTCCAGCAGGCTCCGGAGCCGGGGCAGGCGGAGCGCCCCCGCCACGGCCTGCCGCGCGGTCATCCGCTCCCACCGCGGCACCTGGCCGCACATCCGGCAGCGCAGATTGCACCAGTCGATCAGCCGCAGACCGAGCATCCGGAGGGGCGTCCCGGGAAGGTCGGGCACGTGTCGCCACGCCCGCCCGTCTCGCTCCCAGGTCCCGAGGCGGGCCTCCGTCTGCCCGCCGGGTCCTGCGGCCCGGAACGACACCCGTGCGGCGTTCGCCGGAACCTCCGGAACCCGCCAGAGCTGCCGTCCCCGAGCCCGCTCCGTCCCGGGGCACGCCAGCGGCGGCAGGGCGCTCCCGTCGTCAGCGACGGCCTCCAGCCAGACCTGCGGCGCCCGCCCGGCGGGCCACGTGTACAACACCGAAGGAACCTGACCGGGCGAGTCCCTGTCCATCTGCCCCATGGCCAGCACGGGCACCACCCCTTCGCCGCGTCGATTTTTGTCGAAATTCCTGCGCAGTTATTTTTATTCGCATTCTACTGATGATAACCACCACTGTCAACAGTTGCTCTTGTCCATTGGGTGGCGTATACTGTTACCTGAATTCTTTAAAGGGGCGGTGATGCGCCAACAATGTGGATGTATGCCCTGAATAACATCAGCGTACGAAAACTGAGGACGGCACTGACGGTCCTGGGCGTGGCGGTCTGCGTGCAGCTCTTTGTGGTGATCACCTCGATCCTGAACTACACCATCAAGGACCTGGAGCAGGAGCTCGCCAAATACGCCGGCCAGATGTTCGTCCAGGTCGACACCGGCGTCAGTACGGGCGAGGAGTTCCCGCCGCAGACGGGCAGCATCAGCCTGGCGGACAGCGATGCGATCATCGAAGCAGTCGCGGCGCGGATCGACCCGGAGCGCAGCACGCCGGTGGTCTTCCAGGTCATCGGAAAGCCGGCCTACCCCAACGGTCCCCCTCAGGCGATGGCCGTGGGTCTCCTCCCCGGGCGTGAAGCGGCCTACACGAGGGCTCCGGCCGCATCCGGCTCCGCGGCGCTGCCCGCCTCCGGCGGGGTGGTGCTGGGCGCCGCGGCGGCGGAGTACTTCAACGTGGATCAGGTGGGCGCCACGGTCACCATCGGCGGCGAGGCGTTCGAGGTGACCGGCATCCTGGAAGAGCAGCAGGACCGCGTCAGCAACCCGGTGGTGCTGATGGCCCTCGAGGACGCGCTGCGCGTGATGAACCAGGCGAACCCCACCGCCCTCCTGCTGACGGTGAGCAACATCGGCGACGTCTCCGCGCTGGCCGAGGACATCGGGTCGGCGTTCCCCGACATGCGGGTCATCACGCAGGCTGAGATCGCCAGGAATCTGGACGAATCCCTGGCCGGCACCCGCACCTTCATGTCGCTGATCAACTACACCGTCCTCGCCGCCGCCATCGTGCTCGTCTCCATCGTGATGTACATGGCGGTGATGGAACGGACCCGGGAGCTCGGGATCCTGCGGGCCATCGGCGCCGGGCGCAGCCGGGTGCTTGGCAGCCTGCTGCTGGAGGCGATGGTGCTGAGCTTCGTCGGCGGGCTGATCGGCAACGGTGCCGGGCAGTTGCTCCTGATCTACGCCTGGAAGGCCGACTTCATGGTGTCGGGTGCGACGGCCGCAGCCGGCGTGGTGGCTGCGGCCGCCATCGGCGGCCTCGGCGCCCTGATCCCGGCATTCAAGGCCACCCAGGCAGTACCAAACGAGGCGTTGCGCTATGAGTAAGCAAATGGGTTGTGTGATCGAGACGCGCGGGCTTGCGAAAGAGTACCGCATGGGCAGCGTGACGGTGGAGGCGCTGCGGGAGGCCACCCTGAGCATTGAGACGGGGAGCTGCGTGGCCATCACCGGCCCCTCCGGCGCCGGCAAGAGCACGCTGCTGAGCCTCCTGGGCCTGCTCGACCGCCCCACCCGGGGCACGATCCTCTTCCAGGGTGAGGACGTCTCCCGCCACTCCGACGCGGTGCTGACCAGGCTGCGGGCCCGCTTCATCGGCTACGTGTTCCAGCAGTTTCACCTGGTCCCGGTACTCAAAGTGCTCGACAACGTGCTGCTCCAGCTGGAATTTGCGGGGGTTCCCCGGTCCCGGCGCAGGCAGATGGCCCTCGAGGCCCTGGAGAAGGTCGGCATGTCCCACCGGGCGAACCACTACCCCCGCGAGCTCTCCGGAGGCGAGCGGCAGCGCGTCGCCATCGCCCGGGCTATCGCCAAGCGGCCTTCGCTCCTGCTGGCCGACGAGCCGACGGGCAATCTGGACTCGGCCAACGGCGAGCGCATCCTGGACCTGCTGCTCACGCTGAACCGCGAGGGCACGACGCTGGTCGTGGTCACGCACGATCCGCACATCGCCGCCCAGATGCAGCGCACGATCCAGGTGCGCGACGGCCGGCTGGTCTCCGAGCCCGCGAGCGTCGCGCAGGGGCGGGTTTCACGGCGCTGAAAAGGGGGCCGTCCCAAAAGCAGGTTGCTCTGCTGGGACGGCCCCGTTCCTTTTCGTTCGAATTGGGTTTTTCAGGTAGTCAATCGACCATCTTGCGA
>NZ_JAGGLG010000020.1 GCF_017874315.1 Symbiobacterium terraclitae
TCAGACAGCGCATGAAGAAGTAGGCACGATCGTTGATATCCAATCATTGGGAGTCTGCCCCTATCTCACGTGCGGTTACCCGGACAGGCTCCTAGAGGCACTCTCCGCCGGGAGCGCCTCCCTGGTACAATGGGCACAGAGACCAAGCCCGTGTTCGCCGGAGGACCTGGCCCGGTGGGGAGGGCCGGTCCGTGGTCCGGGCGAAGGGCCCGGTGAGGAGAGGAGGCCGGTTGATGCGAGACGTGTTGAGTCGTGGAACTGCGCCGTCCCTGGCGGTACCGCTTGGACTGGTGGAGGATGCGTTCCGACGCCTGGAGAAGCGGCTGGAGGGGATGACCGAGGAGGAGTATCACTTCACGGGTCCGGATGACGCCAACTCCACGGCCATGCTGCTCCGGCACCTGATCCTGGTGGACCTCACGTACCTCCACATCATGATGGGCGACCTGGGGAAACTCCAGGAGATCCAGGCGAAGTACGGGCCTTTCCAGGACGAGAGCGGGCGTATTCCTGGGGTGGCAGGCGCCTCGGGCAGCGCGCTCCTTGAGGAGTACCGCGGCGTGATCGAGATGGTCCGGCAGTATGTCTCTGGCCTGACGGACGAGGCCGCGGCGCGGGAGGTTAAGGTTCCCTGGTGGCCCGAGCCCGCCACGGTCCGCTACATGCTCTGGCACATGGCCAGCCACTCGAGCCACCACCAGGGGCAGATCGCCCGGCTCCGGGCGGCGTACAAGCAGCGGTGACCGCGTGACCGCATACGGATCCTGAACCGTGCCATTCTGACAAGCTGACAAAATGACAGAGATACACAGAACGCCGGGGGTGACATTTTGTCACCCCCGGCGCCGCACTTCCTGCCGCTCACAGTGCTGCAGTCCTTGTCATCTCCGGTGCCGCAGCACGCCCCCTTCGGCCTCCGGCGCACCGCCGGGAGCGCCGCAGGGCGCTCCTCGAACCGTTGGCACGACCCTTGCTGTTACCTTGGGGCGAACGCCACCAGATCCAGCAAGGGGAGGGACCACGATGACAGCAGCAGCCCCGGAACCCGGCTCCCGGAAGGAACCCCAGTGGGCGATGGTGATCGACCTGCAGAAGTGCATCGGCTGCGATACCTGCACGGTCTCCTGTAAGGCCGAGAACCGCACTCCGCCAGGCATCAGTTACAACGTCGTCATCGCGATGGAACTCGGCGAGTTCCCCAACACCCGGCGGGCCTACCTGCCCAGGCCCTGCATGCAGTGCGACAGTCCGCCCTGCGCCGGCGTATGCCCCGTCGGCGCCACCTACAAGGGCGAGAGCGGTGTGGTCATCATCGACCACGACCGCTGCATCGGCTGTCGCTACTGCATCGCCGCCTGCCCCTACGGCGCCCGCTCCTTCGACTTCGGCGAGGGCTACGACGAGATGATCGCCTACGCCGAGGTCCAGGCGCCCGAGTACGGGGTCCGGCGCGGGCCCCGTTGGAGAGGCGAGGCCCCCATCGGCACCGTGCGCAAGTGCACCTTCTGCCTGCACCGCATCAACCGCGGCGAGGAGCCCGCCTGCGTGGAGACCTGCATCGGCGACGCCCGCTACTTCGGCGACCTGAACGACCCGAACTCGGTGGTGGCCAAGCTCGCCTCCAGCCCACGGGCGTTCCGGCTCAGGGAAGAGCTGGGCACCCAGCCCCGGGTCATCTACTTGAAGTAGGAGGAGGGAGCACACGATGTCTGCACTGACCAGGGATGAGGCCGCCCTTCGGCTCGACCACGAGCAAACCGCCCCCGGGCCCAACAGGCTGATGCGGGCGGGCTGGTACCTGCTGCTCGTCACCCTGATGGCGGCCGGTGGAATCGCGGTCCTCCAGCGTACCGTGAACGGCCTTGCCGCGACCAACCTGACCTCCACCACCCCGTGGGGTGCCTGGATTGCCTTCTACATCTACTTCGTCGGCCTCTCCGCCGGTGCGTTCCTGCTCTCCAGCCTCATCTACGTCTTCGGCATGACCCGGTTCGAGCAGGTGGGACGCATGGCGCTGCTCACCGCCCTGGTGTCGATGATCGTCGCCCTCGTCTTCGTGCTCATCGATCTGGGCCGGATGGAACGGGCCCTCAGCGCTCTGGTCCACTTCAACTGGCTGTCGCCGCTGGCGTGGGAGATGCGCTTCTACCTCATCTACATCCTGCTGCTGGCGGCAGAGTTCTGGTTCGCGATGCGGGCCGACCTCGTGCGCCGCGCCGCACGGTCCCGCCTCGCCCGCTGGCTCAGCCTCGGCAGCAGGTCCACCGACACCGCGCAGGACCATCGGATGCTGCGGGTGCTCGGCACCATTGGCGTGCCCATTGCCATCTTCGGCGTGCACGGCGGCACCGGCACGATCTTCGCCATCGTCAAGGCCCGGGGCATGTGGTTCTCGGCGCTCACGCCGATCGTCTTCATCGTGTCGGCCCTGGTCTCGGGCACCGCGCTGCTGGCCCTGCTCTACATCCTGCGGCAGAAGGCCCTGCGGCGGCCGGTGGACAGCCGGATGGCTGCCGACCTGGGCAAGCTGCTGGGCGGCTTCCTGCTGGTGGACCTGGGCCTGCTCTTGTACGAGTACCTGGTGCCGCTGCTCTCCATGGCGCCGCACGAGACCGAGGTCCTGCACGTGATGATGGAGGGGCCTTACGCCTGGAGCTTCTGGATCCTGCAGCTGGGCATCGGCATGGTGGCGCCGGCGATCATCCTGATGACCCGGCTGCGGGAGTCCGTGCCGCTCACCGCATTGGCCGCGCTCATGGTGGTCGTGGGCATCGTCGGGGTGCGCTTCAACATCGTCGTGCCGCCGCTGGTGATCCCGACACTGCGGGGGTTGCCTGCCGGCCAGTACTTCCCGAGCGCGGTGGAGTGGTGGTCCAGCGCAGGCATCATCGCCATGGGGCTCCTGCTCTTCAGCCTGGCCGCCGACCTGCTGCCGGTGGATGACGACGCTCACGAGATCGGAGGGACGGCTCATGACTGACGATCGCAAGCACAGTGTGACCCGCCGACAGTTCGTCGCCGGGGCGGTGATGGTGGGTGGCTCCATCGCCGCCATGCCCCTGCTGGGCGGCGGCATCTCCCAGGCCTTCGACGAGCCCTTCGCCAACCGCAAGCACCACGGCGTCGGCGACTTCGGTGAGCCGACCCCGGCGGAGCGGGTGATCTACACCACCTGCGAACAGTGCCAGACCCACTGCACGATCAAGGTGGTGCTGACCGACCCGGCGGTGACCGGGGGCAAGGCCTACGTGCGCAAGATCGCCGGCAACCCCTACTCGCCGCTCAACACGGTGCCCTACGATCAGATCCCCTACGACACCTCGCCTTTCGCCGCCGCACAGGGGCACGGTGACCTTGCGGTGGACGGGAGGCTCTTCGCCGGCGGTCGCACATGCCTCAAGGGGCAGGCCGGAATCCAGACGGCCTACGACGCCTACCGCATTGCCAAGCCGCTGAAGCGGGTGGGGCCCCGGGGTTCGGGCGAGTGGCAGTCCATCTCGTGGGAGCAAGCCATCCAGGAGATCGCGGACAGGCTCAGGCCCCACATCGGCTACGCGCCCAAGGAGCAGGTGATGGCCGACTGGGCGAAGGTGAAGGCCGGGGAGATGACGCAGGAGGCGTTCGACGCCAAGTACAGGGACGTCCTGGTCAACACGTTGCACCCCGACCTGGGGCCCAAGTCGAATCAGATCGCCTTCGTCTTCGGCAACCGCGACGGCTTCATCACGCGGATGTTCAACCAGGCCATCGGGACCATCAACACCTTCAACCACGGCGGCATCTGCGGCGTGCCGGGGGTGGCGGCCAACGTGCGCGGCCGCAACGGCACCCAGAGCAAGAACCGGCAGTACGCCGACCTCGATCACTGCGAGTACCTGATCGCCTGGGGCACCAACCTGGCCGTGGCCAACAAGGGGCCCACCTGGCTGGCGCCGCGACTCATGAACGCAATCCAGCGGGGCATGAAGCTGGTCGTGGTGGACCCCCGGCTCTCCAAGACGGTGGAGAAGGCGCACCTCTGGGTGCCCGTGAAGCCGGGCATGGACATCGCTCTAGCCTTCGGCATGATCCGCTGGATCATCGAGAACGAGCGCTACGACGAGCGCTACCTGCGCAATCCGGGCAAGAAGGCGGCCGCCGCCGATGGCGAACCGACCTGGTCCGACGCCACACACCTGGTCAACCTGTCGAACCCCGACCGGCCGAAGCTGCGGGCAAAGGACGTGGGCCTGGAGGGCGACGCCTTTGTGGTGCTGCAGGACGGCGTTCCCGTTCCGGCCACCGAGGCTATGGACGGTCAGCTGGAAGTGGACACCGAGATCAACAGGATCCGGGTGAAGTCGGCCTTCACCCTCCTGAAGGAGCGGGTGTTCGAGAAGAGCATCGCCGAGTACGCCGAGATGGCCGGGGTGCCCGAGGCGACCATCGTCGAGATGGCCCGGGACTTCACCGCGCACGGCAAGCGGGCCGTCGCCGTCTCCTACCGCGGACCGGCGATGCACACCAACGGCTTCTACGCCGTCTACGCCATCGGCATCCTCAACTACCTGATCGGCAACCACGACTGGAAGGGCGGCGAGAACTCCTCGGCCGTGCGCTATAAGGAGACCACCGGAAGCCGCTACGACGTGTCAAAGGTGGAGGGCGGCTACGCCCCCTGGGGCGTGCCCATCACACGGGAGAAGCAGGTGTACGAGCAGAGCTCACTGTTCGCGCGCGACGGCTACCCCGCCAAGCGGCGCTGGACTTTTCTGGGCGGCAACGCCTGCCACGAGGTCATCCCATCGGCCTACGACGAGTACCCCTACGCGCTCAAGGCCTTGTTCATCAACCGGATGTCGCTGGTGGAGTCCGCCCCCGGCGGCAACGTCCAGGCCGAAATGCTGAAGGACGAGCAGAAGCTGCCGCTGGTGGTGGCCTTCGACGTGGTGATCGGCGGCACGTCGCAGTACGCCGACTATATCCTGCCCGACCTGACCTACCTGGAGCGGTGGAACCTGCTCTCCATCTACCCTAACCAGAACCTGAAGGAGAGCCACATCGAGCAGCCGGCCTGCCGCGTGATGGACGGGCCCAGGGCGGTGGAGGACGTTCTGATCGACCTGGGCAAGGTGCTGGGGCTCAAGGGCTTCGGGCCCAACGCCTTCCCGGGCGGCCACAGTCTCGACAGGGCGGAGGACTACTACCTGAAGATCGTGGCCAACATCGCCTTCGACGAGGAGCCGGTGCCGGACGCCTCGCCGGAGGAGCTGGAGCTGTTCAGCCGGGCCCGGCGGATCGCCCTGGGCGATCGGTACGACGAGGAGGCCTGGAAGGCGGCGGTTACGCCGGAGGAGTGGCCGAAGGTGGTCTACGTGCTGAACCGCGGAGGGCGGTTCGCCCCGCCGGACACCGCCTACGAGGGCGAATGGCTCGCGATGCGCTACGGCGGCCAGGTGAACCTCTACGATGAAGTGGCGGCGCGGCAGAAGTCGTCCTACACGGGCAAGTACTACGACGGCACGCCGCTGATCTGGAGCGCCGTGGACTACACCGGCAGCGAGATCCAGGACAACCTGCCGCTTCAGTTCACCAACTGGAAGTCGAGCCACCTCTCCAACCACCGCACTATCGGGAACGCCTGGCTGCGGGAGATCCGGGAGGAGAACCCGGTGTGGATCCACCCGAGGGATGCCGCCGCACGGGGCATACGGCACGGCGACCGGATCCGGCTGCGGTCGGCCTCGGCCACTGTGGAGGCCACGGCCTACATCACCGAGGGCATCCGGCCCGGGGTCGTCGGGGCCGAATTCTCCTATGGGCACGAGACCTACGGTGCGAGGGCGGTGACCATCGACGGCGTCGTGATCCCGCCGGTGACTGCGTACGGACACACGGGGTACGACATGCGGCAGACCGGGACGGAACCGACGGGCCTGGCGCCGGGCCGGGGCACGGGCTTCCGGGTGAACGACCTGATCCGGCAGGACGACCACCTGGGCCCGGGATCCAGCCTCGTGGATGCGCTGACCAACGCGAGCGCCCAGTACGACACGTGGGTGGAGGTTGAGAAGGTGTAGGCCTACGGGGGGCCAGTCAGGCGCATACCCGAATCCACAGCCGTGATGCGGGGTACACCTGCGCCGACCCAAGAGGGGAGAGGGTTACAGGCGGGAGGGGCTGGTGGATGGGCGATGTCGAGTACGTCAACTGGGCCGGGCGGATCAGGCTGGAGTGGATGGGGCGCCCGCAGGAACTGCCGCCCGTTGAGCTGATCACCAGCGTCCACAGCTTCTGCTTCCTGGACGGCAAGCTGATGCTGGTCGACCTGAACGAGCGGGGATGGGACATCCCGGGCGGGCACCGGGAGCCCGACGAGTCCGCAGAGGAGTGCGTGCTGCGCGAGACGATGGAGGAGGGCTACGTGCGGGGCGTGCCCACCCTGGTCGGGCTCGTCAAGGTGGACCACAGCGAGAACGACCAGTGGCGGCCGGGGGGCAAGTACCCGAAGGTGGGCTACCAGGCCTTCTACCGCGTGGACATCACCGAGGTGCTGCCGTTCGGCGCCGAGTTCGAGGCGGCCCGCCGCATCTTCGCCGCGCCCGCGGAGGCGCCGCGGCTCCATCCCCGCTGGAGCCGCATGCTCGAGCGGGCGTTGGCTGCTGCGGTCTCCTCAGTCCGTTGAGGCGGCCCGGCCGGTCTGCGCGGCCGGCGAATACGCCCGCACGGATGCCCTGCCGACGCGAACGGGGCCGTCCCCTGAGCGACCTGCTCTGGCGGGACGGCCCCTCTCCAGTCACACCCTCAGCAATCCCCGGAAGCCCCGGGCGGCGTAGTACGACTCCGCGCCGTTGTGATACGTCCAGACCGTGCTGTACCGGCGGTCGCAGAACATCGCGCCGCCGAGCCGCCGGATCTCCGGGGGCGTCTGCACCCAGCTCGACGTCTTCGTGTCGAAGGCGCCCAGCTTCTGCAGGTCGCGGTACTCCTGCTCGGACAGCAGCTCGATGCCCATATCGGCCGCCATGCCGATTGCGCTGCCCGCGGGCTTGTGCTCCTTCCGCGACTCCAGGGCCTCCGGATCGTAACAGAGGCTCCTGCGCCCCTTGGGGCTCTCCGGGGAGCAGTCGACGAAGATGTACTCGCCGGTCTGGCTGTCGAACCCGACCACATCGGGCTCGCCGCCGGTCCGCTCCATCTCGTGGAGGGACCAGAGCTTCTCCGGGTTGGCCTCCAGCCTGGACTGCACGCCCGCCCAGTCCAGGCCCGGATGCCGGTTCATGTTCTTCTCGAAGCGGGCCTGCAGCGTGCGGAGCAACTCCGCGCGCTGCTCGGGCGAAAGCACGCGATCCGCGTTCCCCATGCGCTCACACCACCCCGTTGCGTGTCTGGCTTCTCATTCCCCTGAAGCGCCGAACGTAGGGTGAACTCCCCCTGCCTGGTTGATTCCCCCTGGGCGGCATTGGCCAGCCGGGCGCCGCAGCCAGGCGAGCTGGGCTAGACTTGGCTCAACCGCTGCAGCGCGGTTTCCCTGTCCGGCACGAAGAAGACATGCCGGCCCCGGTTGCTCTCGTGGATAAAGTCCCGCAGGGCCTTGCTGTCGTACACGCCGAAGTCACCGACGATGGCCAGGGCGAACCGGTAGTTGGAGACCTTCTGCAGGATCTCCCCGGCGAGGCCGGTCCGCAGGTTGAAGAAGTCCTCCGCGATACAGGCCTTGTCGATGATGACCTTGCTGCACTCGTGGTTGTAGTAGATGGTGGCCATCAGGTCCAGCGCGTCCTGCGCCGTGTTGATGATGACCTCCGGGCTCTCGACCAGTACCACATCGGTGCCCTCGATCCTGGTGATGTCGACTGCCACATACGCCACTCCTCTGCCGCAACGGCCTGCGGTGGGGGTTTCTGCCATTCTACAGGCTGCGGCGGGATCCGTCAACGCGGGGAGAGGATGCCGCACAGCGCCACGGGCTACGTGCTCTTCCTCGGCCGAAGCTGCGGGAGCACCGGCTGCGGGTGACTGCGGGTAGCCGATCCTGCAGGGGCCGCCCGGATGGCTGGTCGGCCCAGATGGCTGGTCCGCCCGGGCTACGGGCCCGCCGGGTAGCGCAGCCATTCGCTGTTCGCCCACCGGATCAGCAGCAGCCGTCCGTCCGGCAGCCAGCCCGCGACATGGCCGCTGCCGTACTGTCGCTCTGCTCCGTCGGCGCTCAAGACCACTACGTCGTCATAGACCTGATCCTGAACCCGGTACGCGAACCCGCCGGGGCCCGGCACCCATTCTCGCTGCGCCTCGGCCGGAGGGTCCGGGGCCTCCTCCAGGGAATCGGACGCGAGGTCGAGCCGCAGGTAGCGCCAGGCGCCGAACTCGGGGGCCGGCTCCCGGATCAGCAGCGACGAGCCGTCCGGGCTGAAGGAGAGCTCCAGCCAGGGCGCAAACTCGCTGTGCGGGATGCGCACCCTGACCTGCCGCTCGGCCAGGATCCGGTCTTCCCCGGTCTCCAGGTCGTGCAGGACGATGCTGCCGGGCGCCAGCTGGTGCTCGTCCTCCTCCCGCATGTCGTACGTGATGCCGGCCAGCAGGCGGCCGTCGGGCGAGAGGGCGGTGAAGGCGGTGCCGCGGCTCACCTGTACCTCCGCCTGCGTCATCCCCTCCTGCCACCGGTGAATCCGATCGTGGTCCGCAACCACCAGCTCCCCCGGCCGCCAGTAGATCCGGTACTGCCAGTCGGTGAGGCGGATGCCCGTCTGGTGCAGGTCTCCGGTGCGGACGTCCAGCGCCCAGATCTGGGTCCTGATGAGGTCGGTCGGGTCGGTGGCCATCAGGGCCACCCGGTCGCCGGACGGAGCGACGAGCGTGCGGTAGATGTTGACCGGCGCACGGCCCAGGGCCTCCTCCTGCCCGGTCACCGGGTCCAGCAGGCTCAGCCGCGGCTCCTCGCCGGTGAAGAGCTCCAGCAGCGACCGGGTCGTCGTGAGGCCGTGGTCGGCCAGGATGCCGTTCAGGTTCAGCGAAAGGTGCGGGGGCGGGGAGTCCAGCCGGATGGTGATCTCTCCCCCCTGCCGCTCGAACGGCAGGCCTGCTCCCGAGACGTATCCTGCGATAACGGCGAGGTCGGCGCCCCCCTCGGACCGGAGGCGGAGCTCCATCGGGCGGCGCGGCAGCGTGCTGCCCGGCTCCACCGGCGTCCACTCGCCGCCGTCATACCGGTACTCCATCACCACTCGGGGCGTGGTGACGCGCTCGAACTCGAATCCCAGGTCCACGGGCTCGCCGCCCGGGCCGAAGGGGCCTGCGAGCCTGACGGTGACCAACTCTCCCGGCTGCCCGGCGGGCAGGCGCACGAGGAAGAGCTGCTCACCCGAGACAGACCACAGAGGTTCGACCTCAGGCTCCCCGGCGCCGGTAATGTCGAGCGCGGCCTCGGCTGCGACCGGGTCCGCGGCGGGCGGAAGGACGAAGTAGACCGTGACCTCGTCGCTGTGGACGTGGAGGCGGCAAGTGCCTGCCACTACATCCCGGGGCACCGTCTCCCGCAGCCACGGGTAGATCAGGCTGGCCCGGGGGACCACGTCTGCCTGGTAGAGACAGCCCTCCGGTGCCGCCTCGGCCCCGCCGTGTGGGTTGCCTGCCCCAGTGCTGCTCTGCGGGGCCCCTGCATCCGTCGCTCCCATCGGGTCGGCCGGGCCGGCCCCACCCTGTGGCGTATCCGCACCGGCCGTGCGTTGCGGGTCCCCCTGTCCGGGCGGTTGCGCGGCCGGGTCTCCCGCAGCAGCGGGAGACTGCGGGCCGGCGGTGCCCTCGGGGGGCGTTGTGCCGGAAGCTCCCGGACGTATGGAGGGCGTGCATCCGGACAGGAAGAGGAGGACGAGTACCGCCAGCGCACTGCGCCTGAGCCGCATGACTTTTCACTCCCTTGCATCCTTGCCTGTTAGACCGACCGGCATTCGCATCGGTTCCCACCTTTGACCAGAGGACGCCCCAGCCGCCACCTCCGGTCGGGGTGGCGGCTGGAACTGCGGCGCGTGGGGAGGGGTCTAACGTGCAGAAGGGGGCTGATGACGCATGCAGAGGGTGCTCGCGTGGGCTACCGCTCTCCTGGTCGCCCTCGGCGCCGGTTGCGCGGGCCCGGCGCCTGCCGCGCCGGCCAGTGCACCGGTTGCCGGGGAGGAGGGACCGCCGGCTTCTGCGCCCGGCACGATCGGCGCCGAGCCCCAGGTTTCCGGCCCTCACGCGCCTGGGGAGGAGGCGCTTCCCTCCACGCCTGGCAGTTCCCCCGCCGGGGAGGAGCAGGAGTCCTCCGCGCCCGGCAGTGCACCCGCCGCGGGAGAGGATGGACAGGCGGTCCCCGCGTCGGAGGTGGCAGGACAGATCCGGGCACGGCTGGCGGGGATGTCGCCGCCGGAGGCCGCCGGCATCAGGGACGGATGGAACATCCCCGGGTGGGCGGTCTACTGCGTGGGAACCGCTGAGGTTCCGGAGGAGGCGGTGCTCGCCTGCCAGTGGGGCCAGGGCTACAACGCCCTGTACGATGGCCGGGTGCTCTTCTGGCGCGAGGGCGGGGAGTGGCGCAGCCAGCCGTACCCGCCTGACGGCGTGGTGGGTGTGGGCAGCTTCCACGGCCTGCGGCGGGAGGGCAACCTGGTGCAGGTCGTGATGAACGTGGGCGGCGGCCAGACCCGCTACGTGGCGCAGGTGGGGCTGCTGGCCTACGAAGGCGGGGAGTGGCGGGCCGTGTGGGGGCCCGAGCCGCCTGAGTCCAACGCGCTGTCCGCCGTCGTGGTCCAGCCTCCGCACGGGATCGACCGCTACACCCGATTCCTCGGAACGGACGGGGTCTCCCTGCGGGAGGAGTGGGAGCGGGACGGGGCCCGGTACGTGATGCGCAGCCGGATCGAACTGACCCCGGATGAGAGTTTCGTGTCTTCGTTTGCGCAGGTTCTGCTCAGCGATCCGGAAGCGGCGCGCTGGTCGTCAGCGACCGCCGGGGCGCTGGAGCAAGCCTTACAGATGGAACTTCCCGAGCGGCTGCGAGAGGGGTTCACCGCAAGGAGCGTCGGCGCCGGTGAGGTGCTCCTGGAGGCGGCCGGCGGTGCCGGGGCCTGGCGGGTGACCGTCGTCGAGGCCGACGGCCGGAGGATGGTGACGGCCATCCGGCCGAACTGAGGGCAGGCGGACTGCCCATGCGTGTGACCGCGGGCGCCGGGCGCATGGCGGCCATCCTGGTCGCCTTCCACGCCCGGCGGCACGGTCTGGGCTACGACGCGGCTGTGCGGCGTTGGCTGGCGCGCTCCTGACCGGTGGCTGGCGGCGCGTCAGCGCCGGACGGGGATCCAGATCTCGCTGCGGAAGGTCGGCGACGAGGTGTCGTCGCTCTCGTTCCACAGGATCTCGGGGCCCGGCGCGGCCTCGTAGCCGGAGGAGGGGAACCACTCCGAGTAGATGCGCGCCCAGGTGTCCTGCAGGGCCTGCGGGAAGGGGCCCACGGACTCGAACACGGCCCAGGTGAGCGCGGGGACCTCGAGGACCTGGAAGCCCGGCGGGCAGGGACGGTCGGTGGCGGCGCCGATCCACTGGTCCAGCGAGCCGCCCTCCTGCCGCCCCTCCGCGAAGTTGAGCGACGCCTGCAGGATGCCCACCGGCTCCACGTTGGACAGGGCCTTGAGCTGCCGGATTCCCTCGATGCCCAGCTCCTTCCACATGGCCGCAATCTCCGGGTTGACGCCCTTGTACTGCAGCCGCACACGGCGCATGATGCCCACGATGCGGAACGCGTCCTTCTCCACGATTCGGTAGTGCATTTCGGTGCCCCCTTGGATGGTGAGTTGGAAGGTCATGCGGGAGAACGCCCTCAGCGCCTGCCCCGGCTGCTTCGCTTCCGAAGGCGGGATGCCGTGCTCCGCGTGGAAGGCCCGGGCGAAGGCATCGGGCGACTCGTAGCCGTACTTGAGCGCCACGTCGGTGACGCGGGCGCCGGTCGCCAGGTCCTGCGCGGCCAGCGTGAGTCGCCGGCGGCGGATGTAGGCGGAGAGCGGCATGCCCGCCAGGGCCGCGAACATCCGGCGGAAATGGTACTCCGAACAGCCGGCGACGCGGGCCGCAGCCCGGACGTCCACGTCCTCGTGCAGGTGTGCCTCGATGTAGGCCAAGGCGGCGTTCAGGTCGTGCAGTGGGTTCACGCGATGACCTCCCTCGCACCAGACGATAGCAGACGCACCGAACCGGCGCCCGACCGATTCGGTGCAAGATCTGCAGGGGGCCATTTCACAGTTCGATGCTGAGTCGGCACGAACATCACGTTGCAGAGCCTGCACGGCGTAGCGGCGTCGGCACCATGCAGCGTGGCGACCACTTACCGCCAGTGTTCCCTGGGGATGTAGTCGAACAGCAGCCCGCTCGTGCAGCGAAGCCGCACGTCGATCCACTCGCTGCCCTTGCGCAGCGCGAGGGCGAGCGGCACGCAACGCTGGGCGGGAATGCCCGGGATCAGCCGGCGGAACCGGTCGAGCCGGGCGGCCGCGAGCGCGTCCCGCGCCGCCAGCGGCACCAGGCCGGGCTCCGCCAACTCCGCCCGCTGCCCGTCGTGCAGCATGGCCACGGACGAGACCTGGGCTGCGGCCCAGATTCTCCCGCCCACGGGGTAGAGGTACGCGCCGGTCAGGGCGCACGCCAGCGCAGCGAACAGCATGAGCAAGCTCCGGGCTGCCGTCCTCCGCATGTTGCTCACCGCCCAGGAAGGTGTAGTGCCGAGCTCACAGGTGTTCACCCCCCGGCCCGGGCCAGCCTGCGCAGCGGCTGGCCGTCGCTCTGTCCTGTCCCTGCACAGGATCGGCTTCGGCCGATCGGTGTTCTGGACCGTCCCCGCAAAGCATCGGCCGACCGGTGTTCTGGACCGTCCCCGCACAGCACCGGCTGACCGGTGTTCTGTACCGTCCTCGCAGACCATCGGCTGATCGGTGTCCGGTCCGGGCCCGGGAGAATGCTGCACCTGCCAGAGCGATATTCGTCTCCCAGCGCCCTGCGCCCTCCATTGCCGCACAAGCGCGAACCCGCCGCCCGGGCCGGCCCCGGGCGGCGGTGTTCTCATGCGGCCACACGCCCTAGCGGCGCGTGCGCACCGTTGTATAGATGCCGTTGTCGGTACCCCGCACGAACAGGTAGAGCCGGTCGGCGAAGCGGACCCCCTCCGGGCCGCTGGGGGTGCGCCCGCCGCCCGGGACCTCGGTCCACCCGGTCCACTGGCCCCGCCGGTCCCGCACGTTCAGGTAGATGCCGTCGTCCGTGCCCCGCACCAGCAGGTAGAGGTTGCCCCGGTAGACGACGGCACCGGGGCCGCTGGGGGTGCGCCCGCCGCCCGGGATTTCGGTCCAGTTGGTCCACTGGTTCGGCCCTCGCATGGCGGCGCCGTAGATGCGGTTGTCGGTGCCCCGCACGAAGAGCCAGAGCGTGCCCATGTAGGAGACGATGGCCGGCGCGTCGGGCGTGGCGCCGGTCGGCACCCGCTGCCAGCCCCGCCACTGGCCGTCGTAGCGCTGCACCCAGACCGCGTTGTCGGTGCCCCGCACCGCCAGGTAGAGGGCGCCCTGGTGGACGGTGACGGACGGCCCGCTGGTCGTCAGGCCGCCGCCCGGGACCTCCGTCCAGCCGCTCCACCGGCTGCCTGTCAGCCGGTTCTGGTAGATGCGGTTGTCGGTGCCCCGCACGAAGAGGTGGAGCGAGCCCCGGTAGCTGACCCCGCAGGGCGCGCTGGGCGTGCGCCCCTGCCCGGGCACCTCCCGCCACTCGCCCCAGCCCGTGCGCCGGCTCATCCGGTTCCAGTAGATCCCGCTGTCGGTGCCCCGCACGAAGAGGTGCAGGTCGTTCTGGTAGGTGATCGGCGCGGGCGAATCCAGCGTCTCGCCGGTGCCGATCCGCCGCCAGTTGGACCAGCCGCTGCGGCTGAGAGGGCCGCCCTCCTGCCGCAGGTTCCACTCCACGTCCCGCTCGTCGTCCATGTCGTCGTCATCCCGATCCGGGCGGCCCCAGGGCGGCGTCGGCTGCGGCCACTGCTGCACGAGGGGCATGCCCGGGCCAGGCCAGCCTGGCATCAACCAGGGTGGCAGTTGCATGCGGTATCCTCCTTCGTAAGTACGGTTACCGCCAGTTTATGTAGAGCAGGGGGGAGGGGTGCGGTCGGGAACCCGGTCAGACGCGGACCAGGCGGGCGGGTGCGTTTGGACGTGCCCGCCCGCGTGTGCTGTTCTACCGTACTAGTACAGTTGAGACAGACCACGAGCGTGCGTTGGTACATTAGTGACGTGCCGGGCCGGAACTCCGTGACACCGCCGCGGACAGCCCAGGCCAGCGCACCGGCGGCTTCGCGGCGGCCGTGAGCCAGAAAACCGCCAGGCCATCTCCCCCGACAGCCTCGCGCCGGCGGAGGACCCGAAAACCGGCAGGCAGAGCGGAACGCCTGGTCGGCGGCGATGCCCGCACGGGGTCGGCGCCGCCGGTATCCGATCGGGCCTCACCTTTTTTTCACGAAGTAGCGCCACATACCTATTGATCCAACTTTGGGACCGTGGTATGAATTCCATTGAACAGATGCACAGCAGTGAACAATTGTTCACGCACCACGGTTCCCAGTAGATGTCGGGTTCACACGAGTCGGCAAAGGCATGAAGAGGGGGCGGTTGTGCACGTGAGTACTCAGGCTCGGTCCCTGACCTGGCAGGACGAGGTCCGGCGTGTGGCCAGGCGCGTCCGCATGCGGGTGCTGGAACACACGCTGAACAACAACGGCGGCTACATGAGCCAGGCCTGCTCCTCCGCTGAGACCCTGGCTGCGCTGTATCTGAAGATCATGAACCTGGGTCCCAGCGAGGCGCCGATGGTGCCTCCGCCGTTCCCGGGCGTCCCGGGTCCCGGCAACACCAACTACTTCACCGGCGCGGCCTACAACGGGCCCCGCGCACCCCATCTGGACCGGTTCTACCTCTCCCCGGCGCACTACGCCCTGGTGCTCTACGCCACCCTCATCGAGGTGGGCCGCATGGCGCCGGAGGGGCTGGCGCAGTTCAATCAGGACGGCAGCACCGTGGAGATGATCGGCGCCGAGCACTCGCCCGGCATGGAGGTCACCACCGGCTCGCTGGGGCAGGGCCTCAGCCAGGCGATCGGCGTTGCGGTCGCCCGCCGGATGCGGGGCGAGACCGGCCGCACCTGGGTCTACATGTCGGACGGCGAGTTCCAGGAGGGGCAGACCTGGGAGGCCATGCAGTTCCTCTCCTTCTACAAGCTCGACCGCGTCGGCATCTACGTGGACGTCAACGGCCAGCAGTGCGACGGCGCCATGGAGTCCGTGATGCCCATCGAGCCCCTGAAGGCCCGCCTGGAGGCGTTCGGCGCCCGGGTCTTCCAGGTGGACGGCCACGACCCGGAGGCCCTCGCCGCGCCTGCGGCGCTGGAGCCCGACGGCCGGCCGCTGGTCGTCCTGGCCTACACTGACCCCTGCCGCGGGCTGGACCTGCTCCGGCGCAACGCCCCCAAGTTGCACTACTTGCGGTTCAAGAGCCCGGAAGAGCGGCAGCTCTACGAAGGGGAACTGCGCAAGATGCAGGCGGAGGAGGGCGTATAGCATGGAGTTGCTCAAGCGGGTACACGCGCACAACATCGTGGCCTGGGCCAAGGACAGGCCCGAGGTGGTCGTCCTGTCGGCCGACCTCACGAGTTCCAGCGAGGCTGACCTCTTCCGCGACACCTATCCCGACCGCTTCTTTAGCTTCGGCCTGTCCGAGCAGAACATGCTGAGCGTCGCCGGCGGGATGGCCCGCGAGGGTCTGACCCCCTTCGTCCACACCTTCGCCGTCTTCATCTACCGCCGGGCGTACGACCAGATCGCCATGTCCGTGGCGTACCCGAACCTGCGCGTGCGGATGATCGGGTTCCTCCCCGGCATCCTGACGCCGGGCGGCGCGACGCACCAGGCCATCGAGGACATCGCCGTCATGCGGGCCCTGCCCAACATGACCATCCTCGAGACCGGCGACGCGACCGACGTGGAGTCCGTCCTGGACGTGGCGCAGGCGGTGGACGGCCCCGTGTACGTCCGGATGCTCCGGGGCGAGATCCCGCGCCTCTTCGACGCCAGCGAGCCCATGCGGTTCAACCGGGCACGGATCCTGAGCCGCGGGACGGACATCGCGCTCCTCACCTCCGGCATCTGCACCGAGGAGGCCATGCGGGCCACCAGCGTGCTGAAGGCGCGCGGCGTCTCCATCCAGCACCTGCACGTGACCACGCTCAAGCCCTTCACCGACCCGGCGGTGCTCGAGGCCGCGGCGGGCGCCAAGTACGGGGTCATCACCATGGAGAACCACTCCGTCATCGGCGGCCTGGGCACGGCCGTGGCGGAGGTCATGGTCGAGGCCGGGCTCGGCAAGCGCCTGGTGCGCATCGGCATCCCTGACGTCTTCGCGCACGGGGCCAGCCGCCAGTACCTCATGAAGGAACTCGGGCTGGACGCCATGGCACTGGTGCGCAAGGTGGAACAGATGGTCGGCCAGGCGCTGGGCATCACCGAGGAGGACCTGGCCGCCGTCCGGCTCACCGCAGTCCACAGCGATGCAAAGGCGGAGGCACTGTAATGATGCTGCCCAATCCTACGCTCAACCTCTCAGGCGACCGGTTTGCCGTTCACTACCGCATCGCGGCGACCGACGAGGCCCGGCAGCTCGCGGAGGCCGTCTGCCTGGAGCAGACGGTGGAGTTCCCGGCGGACCTGGTGCCCAGCGGTGACATCCGGCAGAAGATCGTCGGCCGGATCGAGTCGCTGGAGCCCGTCGGCCCGGGCGTCTCGGAGGCCGTGATCAGCTACGCGGTGGAGACCACCGGCTTCGAGTTCACCCAGTTCCTGAACGTGCTCTTCGGCAACACCAGCATCAAGCCCGGCATCCGGGTGGAGCGGTTCACGCTGCCCGAGTCGCTGCTCAGCAGCTTCAGGGGGCCGCGCTTCGGGGTGGCGGGCCTCAGGGAGTACCTGGGCGTCTTCGACCGCCCCCTGCTCTGCACGGCGCTCAAGCCGCTGGGCCTGTCGGCGGCGGACCTGGCGAACCTGGCCTACCACCTGGCGCTGGGCGGCATCGACATCATCAAGGACGACCACGGCCTCGCCAACCAGGCCTTCGCCCCCTTCGAGGAGCGGGTGAAGCGCTGCGCCGAGGCCGTGGAGCGGGCCAGCCGCGAGACCGGGCGCCGGTCGATCTACATGCCCCACGTCGCCGGGCCGGTCGACACGGTGGTGGCGCGGGCCCGCCTCGCGAAGGAGGCGGGCGCCGGCGGGCTCCTGGTCTCGCCGGGGCTGGTCGGCTTCGACACCATGCGGCTCCTGGCCGCCGACGACTCCGTCGGGCTCCCCATCATGAGCCATCCGGCGCTGCAAGGCAGCTTCGTCACCAGCCCTGCCAACGGCATCTCCCACTTTGCCCTGTTCGGGCAGATCGCCCGCCTGGCGGGCGCAGATGCCACGGTCTACCCCAACTGGGGCGGACGCTTCTCCTTCAGCCAGGAGGAGTGCGGCTCCATCGCCGAGGGCGCCAGGGTGCCGATGGGCCACATCAAGCCCATCTTCCCCACGCCCGGCGGCGGCATGAGCCTCGGCCGCGTTCCCGAGATGCTCCGCTTCTACGGCAAGGACGTGATCTTCCTGATCGGCGGCGGCCTCTTCCAGGCCGGTCCGGACCTGGTGGCGAACTGCCGCAGCTTCCTGGCCACCGTCTCCGCCTAGAAAGGGGGAGTGACCCGTGCCCTTCCGAGTGCTGGGGCCCGACGACCCGGCGCTGGCCGCACTGGAGGACGCCTGCCGGGCGCACCCGGAGTGGGAGACCAGCCTGACCATCGTGCCCTGGGCCGAGTACCGGGACACGCTGATGCAGACCCTGACCGCGCCGACGGCGCCCTATGAGGCGGTCTTCGTGCCCGGGCACGTCTGGGTGCCGGAGCTGGCGGATGCCGGCCTCCTGGCCCCCCTCGACCCGCTCTTCGACCGGCTGCCCCAGCTGGTCGACAGCTACCGGCCCGACGACATCCTGCCGCCCCTGGCCCGGGAGAGCCGCTTCGCCGGCGCCCAGTACATGCTGCCCTTCTTCTCCGACGGCCACCTGGTCTTCTTCCGGCCGGACGAGGCCATCCCGGACCCGGGCGAGGGCGTACCCCTCATCGGCCCCACCGAGATCGCCCGGCTGGCGGCCCGGGCCCACCGCCCGCCGACCTGCTACGGCCTGGCGCTCAAGGCCCACCCCAGCGAGATCCTGCTGGACTGGCTGCCCTACCTGTGGGCGGAGGGGGGCGACGTCCTGGACGAGGACGGACGGCCCGCGTTCGCCGGCCCGGCCGGCGTCCGGGCGCTGGAGGCGTACTGCGCGCTGCGCCCTTACTGCCCGCCTGACACCGACCAGTTCGGCAACGGCGAGATCGCCGCGTGGCTCCAGCACGGCCGGGTCGGGGTCGCCGCCTCGTGGGGCGGCCAGGCGGCGGCGATCATGCTGGCCCCGCACGCGGCCGGTGCGGCGGCCTACCGGGTGGGGACCTACCCCCAGCCGTGGAACGGCACGTGGGGCATCGCGGTGCCGGCCAACCTGCCCCCGGCGGTGCAGGAGGGCGTGCTCGCCGTCCTGCTCCAGGCGGCCGGGCCCGAGACCGACCGCGCGGTCACCCGGGCCGCAGGCAGCCCGGTCCGCCGGTCCAGCTACACACCCGCTGAGTTGGAGCGGTATCCCTGGCTCCGGGCCCAGTACGAGATGGTCCACCGCGCCCGGACCCTGCCCGTCCATCCCAGGGTGGGCGCCTTCCTCGGCGCTCTGTACGCAGCGGTCCACGACGCCTTCACCGGAAAGGCCAGACCGGGCGAGGCGCTGGCCCGGGCGGAGGCGCAGGTCCGGGGTGTTCTCGCGGAGGGATAGCCGACATGCAGGTGCACAGCGAAGCGGACCTGAAAGTGCTGGTCGCCTGGATGTACTACGACGAGGGGCTGACCCACGAGAAGATCGCACACCGACTCAACCTCTCCCGGGTCGCGGTGACCCGGCTGCTGCAGAAGGCCCGCAAGGAGGGCATCGTCCAGATTCAGATCACGCGGCCGCTGCCCGTGCAGTTCAAGCTGGAGCAGCAGCTGGAGGCGACCTTCGGCCTGAAGCGGGCCGTCGTCGTCAAGACGTACGGCGACTGGCGGACGACGCTCGACGCCCTGGGCCGGGCCGGCGCCCAGTACCTGCGGAGCCTGCTCTTCCCCGGCTGCCGCCTGGGGGTGGCGTGGAGCGAGACCGTGCGGAGCATCATCCCGTACCTGCAGCGCCCGAAGCAGCCGCTGCAGGGCACGGTCAACGAGCTGGTCGGCACCCGCACCATGCAGACCAACCCGTTCAGCGTCAGCGTGCAGCTGGCCGACGCGCTCGGCATGCCGCTGGAGGCCATCCCGGTTCCCGTGGTGGTCCAGAGCAAGGCGGCGCGCGACGCCATCCTGAGCGAGGAGTCGATCAGGACGGCCATGGAGCACGCCCGCCAGGTCGACGTTGCGGTCGTCGGGCTGGGCGATGTGGGTCCGGAGTGCACCATGGTCCGGACCGGCCACCTGCAGGCGGCGGACGTGGCCGTGCTGCGGGAGCGGGGCGCCGTCGGCGACATGCTGATGCGCTTCTACGACTCCCAGGGCCGTCACGTGCCCGGCCCCCTCGAGGAGTGCGTCATCTCCCTGGAGTGGTCTGAGATCCGGCGGCTGCCGCACATCGTGGCGATGGCCGGCGGCCCCCGGAAGGTGGAGGCGATCCTCGGCGCCTTGCGCGGCGGCCTCTGCCACAGCCTGATCACAGATTCCGATACCGCCCGGAACGTTCTGGAACGGGCTGGAGTCGGATGATACTTCGGATCCAAATAAACATGCCTAGGAGGGTGTCCTGTGAGACGGTACCTGGCTGCGCTTCTGTCCCTGCTGTTGCTCGTGGGTGTGACCGCATGCTCCAAGCCCGCCAGCAATGCGCCCGCCGAGCCTGCGACGCCTTCGACCCAGAGTGGTGGCTCGTCCCAGACCGACGCATCGCTCGAAGGTGTTCCCGAAGCCCTGACGGCCAAGCAGATCCGCGTGGCCGTGGTGCGCAACCTGTCCTCCGATGACCACACGAAGCAGTTCCTTGACGGCGCCCGCAAGGAGGGCGAGTCCTTCGGGTTCAGCGTCGACACGTTCCTCTCCGACGGCGATGACTCCCGGTTCCAGGAACTGGTCGCCCAGGCCATCCAGAAGGGCTACGACGGCCTGATCGTCTCCCACGGCAAGGTCGACTACTCCTACGACATGCTCAAGCCCGCCGTCGACAAGGGGATGAAGGTGGTCGCCTTCGACACCATCATCGACAAGAACGGCGAGTCGCTGCCCGAGGTCACCACCACGTTCCAGGACGACTTCAAGCTGGCCGAGCTCTCGCTGGAGGAGGTCGCCGCGCTCGCCCAGAACGGCCAGCCCGTGCGGGTGCTGAAGCTGTGGATGGCCGGCTTCCCGCCGCTGGACCGGCGTGAAACCATCTACAAGCAGTTCGAGGAGGCCGGCAAGATCGTCACCCTCGAGACCGTCGGCGTCTCCAACTTCCAGGACGTGCAGGGCGACATCGCCGCCAAGGTGGGCGCGTTGCTCGCCAAGTACCCGCCCGGCACCGTCGACGCCATCTGGGCCTGCTGGGACGAGATGGCCAAGGGTGCTTACCAGGCCCTGGTGGAGAACAACCGCACCGACATCCCGATGATCTCCATTGATATCTCCAACCAGGACATCAACCTGATGCGCGAGCCCGGCAGCAAGTGGATCGCCACCGCGGCCGTGGACCCGCAGCTGATCGGCATCGTGGACATGCGCCTCCTGGCCAAGAAGTTCGCCGGCGAGCCGACCCCGCTGTACTACGACCTCGAGGCCAAGCTGATCAAGCAGGAGCACCTGAAGCCGGAGACCAACATGACCAACCTCAACGACGTCGTCCCGGGCTGGGGCGAGTCCGACGCCTTCAACGAGCCCTGGATGGATACCCTCCGGGCCAAGTACGGCAAGTAGCAGTCCGGTGAGATGAGGTGGGAGGAGAGAGGGGTATCTCTGCCGATCCTCTCTCCTCTTCACTCAGTAACCAGTGGTGAGGGGCGAGAGGCGTGAACGAGCCAAGGCGGCACTCCATCCGGATGGAGGGCATCTCCATCGAGTTTCCCGGCGTTAAGGCGCTGTCTGACGTGGACTTCACGTTGACCAGCGGAACCATCCACGCCCTGGTCGGGGCCAACGGCGCCGGCAAATCCACCCTGATGAAGGTCCTTTCGGGGGCCTATGGCCACTACACGGGCAAGATCTTCGTCGACGGCCAGCAGGTCAGCATCCGGACGCCGCGCGACGCGAAGAAGCTCGGCATACAGATCGTCTACCAGGAAGTGGACACGGCCCTGATCCCGCACCTGAGCGTGGCGGAGAACATCATGCTGGACGTGCTGGTCAACAGCATGGGCCGCAGGCAGTTCGTCAGCTGGTCACAGATCCACGCGTCGGCGGAGCAGGTGCTGCGGCGGCTGAACATCGACCTCGACACGCGGACCCTGATCCAGGACCTCAGCCTCGCACAGAAGCAGATGGTGCTGATCGCACGGGCCATCGCGGAGGAGACCCGGTTCCTCGTCCTCGACGAGCCCACCGCTCCGCTCAGCAACACCGAGACAGAAGAGCTGTTCCGGGTGGTCGAGGACCTGGCGTACAACCACGGCGTCGGCGTCATCTTCATCTCACACCGGCTGCCGGAGCTGTTCGCGATCTGCCGGGAGATCACCGTCATGCGGGACGGCACGGTCGTCACCAGCCGCCCCATGGACGGGCTCAGCGTGAACGACGTGGTGGAGCTGATGCTCGGCCGCAAGTTCGAGGAGAGCTACGCCAAGCGGCCGGTGGAGATCGGCGACACGCTGTTCGAGGTGAGGGGCCTCACCGAACTGAACGGCGCGGTGACCGACGTGAGCCTCACGGTCCGCAGCGGCGAGATCGTGGGCGTGGCCGGACTGGTGGGCGCGGGCAAGACCGAACTGTGCAAGACCATCTTTGGCGCCCTGCCGGCTCGCTCGGGCGAGATGGTGCTCAGGGGCAAGCCGCTGAAGGTCACCTCTCCCTTCGCCGCGGTGAAGCAGGGCCTCGCCCTGGTGCCGGAGGAGCGGCGCAAGGAGGGGGTGCTGGTGGAGGAGTCGGTGGTCACCAACCTCACCGCCGCCAGCCTCGGGAACTTCTGCGGGGCGCTGGACTTCATCAACAAGCGGTCCGAGCGGGCCGCCGCACGCAAAGTGATCGCAGACCTGAAGGTGAAGACCCCCAGTGAGGAGCAGAAGGTCGCCTACCTGTCGGGCGGAAACCAGCAGAAGGTGGCCGTGGGCAAGTGGCTCATCGCCGACGCCGACATCTACATCTTCGATGAGCCCACCAAGGGCGTGGATGTCGGGGCGAAGCGGGAGATCTTCGACCTGATCGGCCAGCTTGCGGCCATGGGGAAAGGGATCATCTACGCGTCGTGCGAGCTGTCCGAGATCCTCGCCATCACCGACCGCACGTACGTCATGTACGACGGCTGCATCGTGAAGGAGCTGCGGACGGCGGAGACCACCGAACAGGAAATCCTTTACTGGTCGACAGGGGGCAAGTGATCCATGCAGGGTAAGACGGAGACCGCGCGGGCTCCTCTGGGCGCCCAGGTTGTCAATTTCATCACCAAGTGGGGCACCGTGCTCACGATCGTCCTGCTGTTCGTCTTCTTCTCCATCGCCTCGCCGTCGTTCCTGACCGCGTCCAACATGATCACGATCCTGCGGAGCATCTCGATCGTCACGGTGATCGCCGTGGGCGTGACCATCTCGCTGACGGTGGACGGCTTTGACCTCTCGGTCGGCACCGTGGCGACCCTGGCGGATGCCCTGGTCATCTCGATGTTCGTCTGGTACGGCTGGCCGACCCTGCCGGCCGTTCTGGTGGCGCTGCTGGGCTCGCTGGTGGTGGCGGCGCTCAACGCGACGCTCATCGTGAAGGTGCGGATTCCCGATCTGCTGGTCACGCTGGCCACCATGTTCATCTTCGAAGGCGTCGCCCTGACGTACACCGGCGGCGGCTCCATCAGCCAGGGCATGCCCCGGCTCGACGGCACGCCGACCTTCGGCACGATTCCCGCTGGTTTCCGGCTGATCGGGCAAGCTCCCTGGATCATCATCATCATGCTGGTCGTGGTCGCCCTCGTGCACGTCTTCCTCAACTACACCAAGCACGGCCGCTACCTCTACGTGGTCGGCGGGAACAGGGAGGCGGCCCGGCTCTCCGGCATCCCCGTCAACCGCTACCGGACCCTGGCGTACGTCCTTTCCAGCCTGCTGGCCGCGCTGGGCGGCATCATGCTGGCGGCGCGCCTCGGCTCCGCGCAGATCAACGCCGGCGCCGGCTACCTCATGCCCTCGGTGGCCGCGGCCTTCATCGGGTTCTCGGTCGCCGGCCAGGGTAGGCCCAACGCCATCGGCACCTTCCTGGGCGCCGTGCTGGTCGGCGTGCTGGAGAACGGCCTGGTGATGCTGTCGGTCCCGTACTACTCGATGAACATCGTGAAGGGTACCGTGCTGGCGCTTGCGCTGGCGATGACCTACTTCCGCAAGAAGTAAGTCTGAAACGAAACGGCACGGGAGGTATCGCGGATGGCGAAGTACGACCAGTATTTCCTCATGAAACCGGAAGACGTTATTGAATATGTGAAGGATCAGCTGGACGTGTTCGGCCCCGACGCCGACCTGGAGTGTAAGGAGATCGGCGACGGCAACCTGAACTACGTCTTCCGGGTGTGGGACCGCAAGTCTTCGGCCTCGGTGATCGTCAAGCAGTCCGGCGACACGGCCCGCATCTCCGACGAGTTCAAGGTCTCCATCGACCGCAACCGCATCGAGGCGGAGGCGCTCATGCTGGAGGACCGCCTGGCTCCCGGGCTGGTCCCGAAGGTGTACAAGTACGACCCGGTGATGAACTGCACCGTCATGGACGACCTGTCGGACCACCAGATCATGCGCGGGGCCCTGATCAAGCACGAGAAGTTCCCGCTGTTTGCCGACCACATCACCACCTTCATGGTCAACACCCTGCTCCTGACCTCCGACGTGGTGATGGACCACAAGGAGAAGAAGGACCTGGCCCGCCGCTTCGGCAGTCCCGACCTGTGCGAGATCACCGAGGACCTGGTCTACACGGAGCCGTTCAACGACTACAAGGGCCGCAACATCGTCTTCCCGCCCAATAAGGAGTGGGTGGAGCGCGAGATCTACGGCGACCAGGAGCTGCTGCTTGAGGTCAGCAAGCTGAAGTTCGACTTTATGACCCGGGGCCAGGCGCTGATCCACGGCGACCTGCACACCGGCTCCATCTTCGTGCGGCCCGACTCGACCAAGGTGATCGACCCCGAGTTTGCCTACTACGGGCCCATGGGGTACGATACGGGCAACGTCGTGGCCAACCTGTTCTTCGCCTGGGCCAATGCGGACGCCACCATCGCCGATCCCGCCGAGCGGGCCGACTACATTCAGTGGCTCGAGAAGACCATCGTCGACGTCGTCGACCTGTTCAAGGCCAAGTTCGTCAAGGCCTGGGACGAGCACGCCACCGAGGTGCTGGCCCGCACGCCCGGCTTCCGCGAGTGGTACCTGGACACCGTGCTCGACGACACGGCGGCGGTG
Source organism: Symbiobacterium terraclitae (assembly GCF_017874315.1). Taxonomy (NCBI): domain Bacteria; kingdom Bacillati; phylum Bacillota; class Clostridia; order Eubacteriales; family Symbiobacteriaceae; genus Symbiobacterium; species Symbiobacterium terraclitae. Next base: position 24,718 of record NZ_JAGGLG010000020.1, read on the forward strand.
ACCGGCCTGGAGCTGAGCCGCCGGATCCTCGGGATCGCCAAGGTGAAGGACATCACCTCGATCGCGGACGAGGCCCTGCGCCTCCGGGCCGAGCGGATCTGCCTGACGGCGGCCAAGGAGTACATCAAGAAGCGCACCCAGTTCCGCACGGGCGCCGACTTCGTGGCCGCGTTCCGGAGGGCCATGGCGCAGTTCCCCCGGTAGATTGGGAGAGAGGTGACAGGCATGGAGCAGCGGAAGCAGATCGTACCGGTGGCGCTGGACGACGCGGACAGCGCGCTGGTGATCGTGGACCAGACCCTGATCCCCAACGAGACGCGGTACCTCCGCCTGAAGACCCAGCCCGAGATCTGGGAGGCCATCCACTCGCTGCGGGTGCGCGGCGCGCCCGCCATCGGCATCGCCGCGGCCTACGGCGCCTACCTGGGCGTGAAAGCCTCGGACGCCGCCGACTTCGAGTCCTTCTACGCCGAGTTCCGCCGGGTGAAGGAGTACCTCGCCTCCTCGCGCCCGACCGCGGTGAACCTGTTCTGGGCGCTGGACCGGATGGAGGCCTGCGTGCTGCGGAACAGGGAGCGGCCAATCGCGGCGATCAAGGAGGCCCTGCGCGCCGAGGCCGACGCCATCAAGGAGGAGGACGTCCGGGCCAACCGGGCCATCGGCGAGTACGCCCTGTCCCTGGTGCAGCCGGGTATCGGCATCCTCACCCACTGCAACGCCGGCGCGCTGGCCACCGCGGCCTACGGCACCGCCCTGGCGCCCATCTACCTGGGGCAGGAGCGCGGCTACAACTTCAAGGTCTTCGCCGACGAGACGCGCCCGCTGCTGCAGGGCGCCCGGCTCACCGCCTACGAGCTGATGCAGGCCGGGGTCGACGTCACCCTGATCTGCGACAACATGGCCTCGGCCGTGATGAAGAACGGCTGGGTGCAGGCGGTCTTCGTCGGCTGCGACCGGGTCGCGGCCAACGGCGACACCGCCAACAAGATCGGCACCTCGGGCGTGGCGATCCTGGCGAAGAACTACGGCATCCCGTTCTACGTCTGCGCGCCGACCTCCACCATCGACATGAACTGTGCGACGGGGCGGGACATCCAGATCGAGGAGCGCAAGCCCGAGGAAGTCACGGAGCAGTGGTACGCGAAGCGGATGGCGCCCGAGGGCGTGAAGGTCTTCAACCCGGCCTTCGACGTGACCGACGCCGAGTTCATCACGGCGATCATCACCGAGTACGGGATCGCCCGGCCGCCCTACACCGAGTCGCTGAAGGAGCTGTTCCGCCGCAAGGAGACCGCCGGGAAGCAGGTATGACCAGCGCGTACATGACCGAGGATGAAGCCAGGCGGGCGATGGTGGACGTGGGCCGCCGCATGTACCTCAAGGGCTTCGTGGCGGCCAACGACGGCAACATCAGCGTCAGGGTCGGGCCCGACGCCCTGCTGGTGACGCCCACGGGCGTCTCCAAGGGCTACATGGACGCTGACATGATGGTGAAAGTCGACCTGGAAGGGCGCGTGCTCTCCGGAGGGCGGCCCACCTCGGAGCTGGCGATGCACCTGCGGGTCTACCGGGAGAACCCCGAGGTGACGGCCGTCGTCCACGCCCACCCGCCGGTGGCCACCTCGTTCGCCATCGCAGGCATCGCCCTCGACCGCCCGATCCTGACGGAGGCCATCCTTAACCTTGGCGCCGTGCCCGTCGCACCTTACGCGACGCCCGGCACGGCGGAGGTGCCCGATTCCATCGCCCCGTTCTGCCGCACGCACAACGCCGTGCTGCTGGCCAACCACGGTGCCGTCACCTGGGGGAAGGACCTCCTCGAGGCGTACTACCGCATGGAGTCGGTCGAGTACTACGCGACCATCCTGATGTACACGGGGAACATCATCGGCCGCAGCAACGAGCTCTCGATGACGCAGGTTTCAGAGCTGGTGCGGATCCGGGAGCGGAACCGCACGGGCGGCGCATAGCGAGGGACCGGCCCGCACTCCGGGGAGGGAGTGCGGGCCGGCCGCGCGGATTGGCAGCAAGTGCAATATCTCGGGCCCGGACGTAGCGGCGGACCCGCCGGCGACGTCCCAAGGGACAGGGGGGAGATGCCTGCGTGCGCGATCGCCGGATGTTCACCGTCTACGCACTGATGCTCGCGAGTTTCCTCACCGCCGTCGACGTCACCATCGTCGACACGGCGATGCCCCGGATCGTCGGCTCCCTGGGCGGCTTCGCCATGCTCACCTGGCTCGTCTCGGCCTACATGCTCACGTCGACCGCCACGATGCCCGTCTACGGGAAGCTGTCCGACATCATCGGCCGGAAGCGGACCTTCACCATCGGCGCGGTGATCTTCGTCGCGGGCTCCGCCCTCTGCGGGGCGGCGCAGTCCATGGAGGCGCTCATCCTCTTCCGCGCCCTTCAGGGGCTGGGCGCCGGCGCGATGCAGCCCACGGTCCAGACGATCCTGGGCGACATCTTCACCCCCCAGGAGCGGGCGAAGGTGCAGGGCTGGTTCTCCGCGGTCTGGGGCTTCTCCGCCCTGGTGGGGCCGCTGGTCGGCGGCCTGATGGTCGACTTCCTCACGTGGCGCTACCTCTTCTACATCAACCTGCCCCTGGGCGCCATCGCCCTCCTCATGGTCTGGCGCTTCTTCGACGAGCAGGTGCAGCGGCGCAAGGCCCGGATCGACTACCTGGGGGCGGTCACCCTCACCGGCGGCATGGCGCTGCTGCTCCTGGTGCTGCTCACGGGCGGGACGCAGCTGCCCTGGGCCTCGCCGCAGATCGCCGGCATGGCGGCCGGCGCCGTCCTGCTGCTCCTGCTCTTCCTCTGGACGCAGGGCCGGGCGGCCGACCCGGTGCTGCCCCTCAGGCTCTTCCGGATCCCCGTGATCGGCTGGGGCAACCTCTCCTCGCTGATGGTGGGCGGGGTGATGTACGGCACCTCGGTCTACCTGCCCATCTGGGCGCAGGGGGTGCAGGGCTACTCCGCCACCCGGTCCGGCGCCTCGCTGCTCTGGCTCTCGATCGGTTGGCCGATCGCGGCGGTGCTGGGCAGCCGGCTGATCGTCCGGATGGGGGTGCGGCCCTCGGCGCTGCTGGGGCTCGGGCTCAACGTGGCCGGCTCGGCCGGGCTGGTGCTGCTGGCCCGGACCATGGCCGAGATCCCCGAGGTGCTGCTGGCGCTGGTCACGTTCGTCATCGGCGCGGGCATGGGCTTCTCGACGCTGGCCTTCATCCTGGGCATCCAGTCCTCGGTGGACTGGACGCAGCGGGGTGTGGCCACGGCGTCCTTCCAGTTCATCCGCACCCTGGGCGGCATGATCTGGGTCTCGGCGATGGGCGGCGTGATGAACGTCGACCTCCTGGGCCGGCTGCAGCGGATTCCCGGCGTGGAGGCCCGCACCGCTGCGGACGCGGGGGACTGGGCCAACCGGCTGCTGGACCCCGCCCAGCGGGCGGCCCTGGCGCCGGAGCTGCTCCAGGCGATGCAGGATGCGCTGGCCGCCGCGCTGCGCAACGTGCACCTGGTGATGCTGCTGGCCGCGCTGCTGAGCCTCGCCGCGGCGCTGCTCATTCCGAACCTGCGATTTGAGCGCGGCGACGCGCCGAAGCCTGCGGAGGCGTAGGTGCGTGAGCTTCGTCACCGCAACCGGCCGGGCCCGACGGCTATGCTGAGCATGTACGATCCCATCTCCCGTGAGAGGAGTGGACCGCATGCGCTCACAGCCGATCCCGCCGCCGGTCCGGGCGCCCTTCGACTTTGACCTGCGCCCGCTGGTCGTCATCTGGGAGGTCACCCGGGCCTGCGCGCTGGCCTGCCGCCACTGCCGGGCGGAGGCCAACCCGCGCCGGCATCCGCTGGAGCTCACCTTCGCGGAAGGCTGCCGCCTCATGGACCAGGTGCGTGAGCTGGACCCCATGGTCTTCGTGCTGACGGGCGGGGACCCGTTCATGCGCAAGGACCTGCCCGAGCTGGTCCGCTACGGCACCTCCATCGGGCTGCGCATCTCCGGCAGCCCCAGCGGCACGCGCCTCGCCAACCTCACCAACATGACCCGGTGCGCCGAGGCCGGCATGCAGCGGGTGGCCTTCAGCCTCGACCACGCGGATGAGGCGCTGCATGACGCCTTCCGGGGCGTGCAGGGCTCCTACCGCTGGACGATGGAGGGGATCGACGCCGCCAAGCGGGCCGGCATGGAGGTGCAGATCGGAACCACCGTCTCCCGCCACAACTGGCGGAACCTGGCGCAGATCGCCGCGAAGGTGGCCGAGATCGGCGTGGCGCTCTGGTCGGTCTTCTTCCTGATCCCCACCGGCCGGGGGCAGCTCTCCGACATGCTGAGCCCCGAGGAGCACGAGGAGGTCATGGAGTGGCTGGCCGAGTACAGCCGCACCGCACCCTTCGCCATCAAGTCCACCGAGGGTCCGCACTGGCGCCGGGTCCTGCTGCAGAAGGGGATCACCGGCCTGCCCACCATGGGCGTCAACGACGGCAAGGGCTTCGCCTTCATCTCCCACATCGGCGACGTGAACCCCTCGGGCTTCCTGCCCTGGAAGGCCGGGAACGTGCGGGAGGAGTCGCTGGTGACCATCTACCGGGAGTCGGAGGTGTTCCGCCTGCTGCGGGACCCCTCGAAGCTCAAGGGCCGGTGCGGCGCCTGCGAGTACCGCGCGATCTGCGGCGGATCCCGGGCCAGAGCCTACGGCGTGTACGGGGACTGGCTGGCCGAGGATCCCGCCTGCGCCTACGTGCCGCCGGGGTATCAGGGCGCCTGAACGCTGTTGAGTGAGCCCACGAACCGCTTCTGCAGCGGCTCGTGGGCTTTCTCGTACGTGTACTGATTAGATCCAACAGACTCGGGAAAGCGAGGATTGGGATTATGTGAGTTCTTAGCCTTGGGGAGGAGATGGCCATTCGCATCGTGCTCATCGTGGCCTGGCTGTTGGTCGGGCTTCTCGTCACGCCCGCGCTCACGCGGTTGCCGGAGTACCTGTTCGATGCCGCATCCGGCGGCCTCCAGGCCTGGTGCTGGTTCGACATCTTCGGGAAGGGTGGGGCCGGCTACCGCAGTCGGCGGGTCGCCAGGGGTTTCGCGTGTGGAGGTGGGTGTGCACAGGGTGAGCGCCCGCTGCCCTTCCGCCCCGTTCCTGCAGGCACAGGCGCCCGGACGGCGAATCCTATCCTGCAGAAGGGGGGCGGAGGGGCCGTGGCTGAGGAGAATGACCACAAGCCGCAGAAGTTCACCCAGGCGTGGCTCGAGGAGATCATCCAGGAGGCCATGCGCAAGGGCGAGTTCGACAACCTGCCCGGCAAGGGGAAGCCGCTGGACCTGGAGAAGGATGAGCCCGACCCTTACGCCGCGGGTGAGGGCTCGTGGATCGTCAACCGGATCCTGCGGGAGAACAAGGTGGCGCCGCTCTGGATCGAGCTGGAGAAGGCCATCCGGGAGGACCGGGAGTGGCTGGCGACGCACCCCAAGGACCACCCCGAGCGGCAGGAGCGGATCCGGGAGCTGAACGAGAAGATCATGCTCTACAACCTGAACAAGCCAAGGGGAATCCTGGACAAGCTGCGCTACCGCGACTGACCGGAGTCCCACGTCCCGCCCATCGCGGCGCCGCACACAGCAGGAGCCTGACACTGGCAGCACACACCCCCCGATGTGGTGTACAATCGGGGGGTGAGGTGTTTCTTGATGAGCGACTGGCGTGCGAAGCTGGCCGGGCTGAACGAGCAGCTGCAGGCGCAGGAGAGGGCGGAGGGGGAGCGGAAAGCCGCCGTGCTGAAGGGGTTCCGCAGGCGGCTGGAGGAGCTGAAGCCCGTGCTGGAGGAGGCCCGGGCCTTCGGCGAGGCCTTCGGTGTGGATCTCGCGTTTCACATCAGCCGGTTTGACGAACGCTACCCGTACCTGGAACTCACCATCTTGAAGCCGCGGCTGCAGTACCGGGTGGAGTGCCGCGACGGCGTCATCGCCGAGCGCCTGAAGGAGGGTGAGGCGCCTGTCGCCGAGCGGCGTGTGACCCTTGAGGACCTGAGCGTGAAGGCGTTCGAACAGCGGCTGACGGGCTGGGTGCGGACGGCGGCGGAGGCAAACCGCCGCCTGCCCTGGCGGGGGCGCTAGCCCGGCCCGGCGGGAGTGCCAGACCGAACGGCCGGAGAGAGGGGCTCACCGCTGCCCTGCGGGAGCCCGCAAGGGGGAGACGACTTGGGAATCGTCAGTGATGCCCAGCGGCGGCAGATCAGGGAGCTGTTCGACAGCCACCTGCGGGACCCGGTGGAGGTCCTGTTCTTCTACGCGGATCCGCACGACCCGCACACGGCGGCCATGCGGGAGATCCTCGACGCGCTGGTCGGGGCCTCGGGCGGCCGCATCCGGGTGCGGGCCCGGGGCGGACGGGAAGGGCAGGCCGAGGCCGCGGGCTACCGGGTGGAGCAGGCGCCTGCGCTGGTCCTCCTGGACGGGGAGGGCGGCGACACCCGCGTGCGCTTCTACGGGGCGACCGTGGGCTACGAGTTCATGGTCTTCCTGGAGGACCTGATCGACGTCTCCCGCGGGGGCACCCGCCTGTCGGAGGCGGCGCGCCGCGCGGTCCGGGCCGTCGATCAGGACCTGGTGATCCAGGTCTTCACCACGCCCACCTGACCGCACTGCCCCCAGGCGGTTCGCCTGGCACACATGGCGGCGATGGAGAACCCGCGCATCCTGGCCTATTCGGTGGACGCGGCCGAGTTCCCGGAGCTGGCGGCGCGCCACGGCGTGCGCGCCGTGCCGCAGACCGTGATCGCCGGGAAGGCGCAGGTCGTCTTCGTCGGCAGGTACCCGGAAGCCGAGTTCGTGGCGGAACTGGTGCGGGCTTGCGAGGGATGAGGAAAGGCAGACGACAGGGCGGCCTCCGAGCGGAGGCCGCCCCTTATGTGCGTCTTGCGCCCATTCGGCGCTACTGCCCCGCCTGGCCGGTGCTGAGGCCCGCCGCGGCCTGCACCGCGTCGACGACCTCGAGGTAGCTCCGCTGCAGCCTGAGCAGGGTGCCGTTCACCAGGAAGGAGGGGGTGCCCGTGATGCCGGGCGTGCCGTAGCCCTCAGCCGAATCGGCCAGAACCTTCTCGCGGTACTTCTGGCTGTCCATGCACTGGTTGAAGGCCCCGGTGTCGAGCCCCAGCGCCTTGGCGTACTGCTTCATGGCGTCCCGGCTCCACTTCGTGCCCTGGGCGGGCTGGTTGGCGAAGAGCATGTCGTGGAACGCCCAGTAGTAGCCCTGGTCGGCGGCGCACTCGGCCGCCTCCGCGGCGTTCAGCGAGGTGTTCTCCCGGTCGATTACCAGCATGTGCTTGTGGACGAAGCGGGCCGTGCCCTCGTCGACCAGCTGGGAAATGTACGAGCTCAGGACCGAGTTGGCATCCATGCAGGCCGGGCAGCGGAAGTCGCTGAACTCGACCAGCTCCACCGGTGCATCGGCGCTGCCCCGCACGTTGCGGTCCGCGCCCAGCTCCTGATCGGTCAGGATGGTCTCCGGGACGATGATATCGCCGAGCCTTCCGGCGGAGATGTTACTCAGCACGATCAGCAGCGCGGTGGCGCCGACGGCGATGCCCACGATCCACCAGAGGCTGTTGTCCCGCTTCCGGTAGGGGCGCCGCCGCTCCTTGGTCTTGGACATTCCGACTTCGCTCCTTTGAGTGGTTTGTCCCATTGTATCGTCACATGGGCACTATTAACAACGAGAAAATCACCAGCTATGTTCACTGTCGGCTGTGCGAAATGCGCGCTTCCGCTCGAGACCCTACCGCCAAACCCGCACCGGACGGGCGCTTCGACGTCTGTGACGACCGTCACGAAACCCCGTCGGGCGTAGACTTGAAGTTTCCAGTGACCCCTTTTTAATGCCTACGGTTCTACTAGATCAAAGTAGCACACCGGTACACTGTTCGTGTACCCATTACGTAGCGCTTGTGAGGGGGGTCTCCCACATGTCCGGCGGTTTCGACCGGCGCTCGTTCCTGAAGCTCTCGCTTGCCGCCACGGCGGTGGCGGGAACGCTGGGGGCCGCTTTCGCCGCCGAGCCCGGCACCTACGTGAGCGGCGGCGCGGCGCCGGCCCACGTCGAGCCCGACACGTGGACGTACAGCACGTGCGGCTTCTGCGGCACCGGCTGCGGCATCGAGATCGGCACGAAGGAGGGCCGGCCCGTCGCCATCCGCGGCACCAAGGGGTACCCGGTGAACGACGGGTTGCTCTGCGCCAAGGGCATCTACCAGTGGAAGATGATCACCGCGCCCGACCGGGGCAAGCACCCCATGATCCGCAAGGGCGGCACGCTGGTGCAGGCCTCGTGGGACGAGGCGCTGACGGCGATGACCGACAAGCTGAAGGCCCTGCTCGCCGAGCACGGCCCCGAATCGATCGCCTGCTACAACACCGGCCAGCTCTGCATGGAGGAGTTCTACACCCTCGGCAAGCTGATGCGGGCCGGCTTCCGCACGCCGAACCTGGACGGCAACACGCGCACCTGCATGGCCTCCGCCGTCGTTGGCCACACCCGCTCCTTCGGCACCGACGGGCCGGTGGGTGCCTACGCCGACATCGAGGCGGCCGAGGTCATCCTCATCGCCGGCTCCAACATGGCCGAGTGCCACCCGATCCTCTTCGCCCGGGTGGTGAAGGCGGTGGAGAAGGGGGCGAGGCTGATCTGCGTCGACCCCCGCCTCACCCAGGTGAGCCGCATCGCCACCATCGCCCTGCCGATCCGGCCGGGCACCGACGTGGTGCTCCTCAACGCCATGGCCCACGTGATCATCCGGGAGGGGCTCATCGACCGGGCCTACATCGATGCCCACACCACCGGCTACGCCGAGCTGGAGGCGCACCTGCGGAAGTATACCCCTGCGTATGCGGCGGAGATCTGCGGCGTCCCGGCCGAGGACATCGAGGCGGCCGCCCTGCTCTACGGCCGGGCCGAGCGCTCGCTCTCCATGTGGGTGATGGGCATCAACCAGTCGGTGAACGGCACCATCGCCAACAACTGCTTCCACAACCTGAACCTGATCCAGGGCAAGATCGGCAAGCCCGGCTGCGCCTCCTTCTCCATCACGGGACAGCCGGCGGCCATGGCCTCCCGCGAGGTGGGCGGCTCTTCCAGCTACCCGGGCTACCGGGCGATCGGCAACGCCCAGCACCGGGCCGAGGTGGCGGCACTGTGGGGGGTCGACCCGGCCATCCTGCCGGACAAGTCCCCTTCGATCACAGAGATCATCGACGCCATCCTGGAGGGGAAGATCCGGGCGCTCTGGGTGATCTGCACCAACCCGCTGATCTCGCTGCCCGACCAGAACCGGGTGCGCCGGGCCCTCGAGAAGCTGGAACTGCTGGTGGTGCAGGACGCCTTCGCCACGGTGGACACCGCCCAGTATGCCCACATCTACCTGCCCGCCGCGCTCTGGGCGGAGAAGAGCGGCATCATGGTCAACTCCGAACGGCGGCTGAACCTGCTGAAGCCGGCGGTGGCGCCCCCCGGCGAGGCCCGCACCGACTTCGCGATCTTCCTTGACGTGGCAGACCGCATGGGCTACGGCCACCTGTTCCCGTACCGTACGACCGAGGAGTGCTTCGAGGAGATCAAGCGGCTGACGAAGGGCCGGCCCAACGACTACTCGGGCGCGACCTACGCCCGCATCGAGGAGAACCGGGGGCTGCAGTGGCCCATACCGGACGAGCGTTCCACCGGCACGCCCCGGCTCTACGCCGACGGCCGCTTCAATACCGCCGACGGGAAGGCCGTGCTCTGGTCGGTGGACCCCGTGGAGCTGCCCGAGGTCCCCGACGGCGAGTACCCCTTCAATCTGAACAGCGGCCGGGTGCAGGAGCACTACCACACCGGCACCAAGACCCGCAAGGTCCCCGAGCTGAACCACCTGGTGCCTACGGCCTACGTGGAGCTGAACCCGCGTGACGCCGAGCAGCTCGGCGTCGGCTACGGCGACCGGGTGCGCATCGAGAGCCGGCGGGGCGAGATCGAGGCCAGGGTGGTGGTCACCTCCCAGGTCGCGCCGGGCTCGTGCTTCGTCCCCATGCACTTCAACGAGGGCCCCGTGAACCGGCTCACCGTCTGGGCGGTCGACCCGTTCTCCAAGGAGCCCAACTACAAGCAGCAGGCCGTGCGGCTGCGCAAGGCGTAAGGGGGGAACCGCAGGATGACCACACAGCTCGGCTTCCACGTCGACATGGAGAAGTGCATCGGCTGCAAGGCGTGCGAGGCGGCCTGCAAGGACTTCTACCAGCTGCCGCCCGAGATCCGCTGGCGCCGGGTGCGCTCCTTTGAGATGGGCGAGTTCCCCAAGGCCCTGCGGGTTCACCTGAGCCTGGCCTGCAACCACTGCGAGGACCCCGCCTGCATGAAAGGCTGCCCCGTCGAGGCCTACACCAAGCGGGAGAAGGACGGCCTGGTGATCCACGATCCCACCGCCTGTATCGGCTGCCAGTACTGCACCTGGACCTGCCCTTACGGGGTGCCCCAGTTCGACCCGGCGCAGGGCGTGGTCTCCAAGTGCAACGGCTGCTACGAGCTGGTTGACCAGGGGCAGCTGCCCCGCTGCGTGCAGTCGTGCCTGACCGGGGCGCTCAGCTTCGGCGAGCGGGACCAGCACGAGTCCACGAAGCGCCAGGCGGTGCGGGAGGCCCCGGGTTTCCCCGATCCTGGCATCACCCGGCCCTCGACCCGTTTCGCCTGGCCGAAGAAGGGGCCGCAGCCTGAGACCCAGGTTCGGGTGGCGCCGCCGGTCGAAGGGCACGCGGCGGACGCGCAGGCGAGGCAGCAGGTGACGGAGGCGCGTCCGGTCACGGCGGCCTCGGGAGCGGCAGCGCTGGCCGCCTCCGGCTCGGCAAAGGAGGGACGCTAAGATGGCGGAGTGGCTGCACGAAGCGCAGTACAGCCTGGTGCTCTTCACGGTTCTGATGCAGGTGGCCATCGGGGCGCTCTGGGTGCTGGCCGCGGCCGACCTGCAGGAGGCGCCGTCGCCGGACCCTGACCGGGCCCGGCTCACCCGCCTCGGCAGTGCCATTCTGCTGCCGGTGGCCGCCGTGGGCATGCTGTTCTCGACCACCCACCTGGGGCGGCCGATGCTGGCCATGCGGGCGCTGCGCCACTGGGAGACGTCCTGGATGTCCCGGGAGATCTGGATGACCGGCCTCTTCTTCGGCCTGATCGCCCTCTACACGCTCCTCTGGTGGTGGCGGCCGGAGGTCGGCAAGGCCCGGCGGGCCGTCGGGGTGATGGGCGCCCTGGCCGGCGCGGCGACCATCCTCAGCCAGGCGATGATCTACATGATCCCCGGCCGGCCGATGTGGAACCACTGGTCGACGCTGGCGCTCTTCTTCGGCTCCGCCCTGATGCTGGGTCCGCTGGCCGTGGCATCCGTGCAGGAACTCGGCGGCGCCGCCCGGGGCGGGCGGGCGAAGGCGGACCAGCGCCCCGGGGCGGGGAGGGAGCAGCGTCCCGATGCGGGTACGGGCCGGCGCATCATGGCTGGCGGTGCCCCTGAGGTGGCGCACCGCCACCTGGCCCTGACCCTGCTGGCCGCGGTCGCAGTCTACGGAATCGGCCTGGCCGGACGGGTGCGCTACCTGGCGGACGGTGCTGCCGCTGCGCTGGCCACGCCCGGGGCGGCAGGCAAGGCCGCGGTCGGCAGCGAGACCGTGCGCACCGCCCTGCTCCTCGGCCAGCAGGTGGTGGCGGCCAACGGCGTGCTGCTGGGCCTGGAGGTCGCCCTGGCGATCGGCGTTCCCGCGGCCCTGGCCGCAGTGCTCTGGCTGACGCAGCGGCGGGGCGGAGGCTCCGGGCCCAGGCGGGGGCTGCTCGGCGCCGGACTGGCCCTGACGCTGGTGGGGCACCTGGCCGGCCGGGCGCTGTTCTACCTGAGCGGGCAACCCTGGTTCTGACGAGGAGGCGCTGCGGGTGAAGACGACACGGCGCGGATCGATTCTGACGCTTCTCACCGGCGCCCTGGCGGCGCTGGCCCTGGTGGCCGCCCGCAAGGGGTTTCCCGGGGCGCAGGCCGCGGCACGGCGCCTGGCGCGGCCGGGGCTGCCGGATGCGAAGGTGGAGATGTACGGGTACCGGGAAGTGAACGTGAGTTAGCCGGAGCGGTACCGGGCTCCGAGCGCCCCAACGGCGCTCGGAGCCCCGGTGCTGTTACGCCTGTCGAAGGTGACCGGAGCCTCCCGGCTGAGGTCGAACACGTGCATGGCTGGGAAGTTTCCGACCGGGCTGAAGCCGAACCCCACCACCGGGCTCGCCCCCTGCTGGGGGAGACCGGGTAGTTGATACCTGAACGGCAAGCAAATGAGCCACGCATGAGAGAGCCGTGGCTCATTTCCTTTCCGTTGCCGCCTGGTTGACAGCCGAGGCGGCGGCCAAGTCTACCATAGGGGGTATCAGGAGGGGCTGAAGGTACCAGAGGGGGTGTAACGAGGGGTCTGAAGGTACCGGAAGGGGTATTGAGAGAGGTTTGAGGGTACCAGAGGGGGTAACAAGAGAGGCTTGCAGTTACCGGGGGGGTGGTCTCCAGGGGCCATCCGCCGGCGGCGGCCAGACAGTTGAAACCTGAACTGCAAGCAAATGAGCCACGCATGTGAGGGGCGTGGTTCATTTTCTTTCCGTTTCCGCCTGGCTGACAGCCGAGGCGACGGCCAAGTCGACCATAGGGGGTATCGAGAGGGGCATTAAGGTACCAGAGGGGGTATCGAGAGAGGCTTGCAGGTACCCGGGGGGTGGTCTCCAAGGGCCATCCGCCGGCGGCGGCCGGACAGTTGAAACCTGAACTGCAAGCAAATGAGCCACGCATGTGAGGGCTGTGGCTCATTTCCTTTCCGTTTCCGCCTGGTTGACAGCCGGGGCGGGGGCCAAGTCTACCACAGGGGGTATCGACAGGGGCTTGAAGGTACCAGAGGGGGTATCGAGAGAGGCTTGCAGGTACCCGGGGGGTGGTCTCGCAGGGTCACCCGCCGGCGGTGGGTGGGCAACACCATAGACTCATCCCCCCGCAGCCGGGGAGAGCAGGTAGAGCTCGTCGCCATCCCGCAGGCGGGTGCGCATCCCCGCCCGCTCGCCGTTCACGTAGACCGTCGCGGCCTGGAGCGGCCCCGCGTCGGGCAGCCCCAGGGCGGCGGCGGTCTTCTGCAGCGCCTCGGCCACGGTCGAGGCGTCCACAGCCACCTGGCGCTGCCGGGCGTCCAGCCGCAGCGTGCCGAAGAGGCGCACCGTCACCACCCGGTCCACCCCCTACTGGATGCGCAGCCGGCGCAGCAGGGCCGGCGTCGGCACGCCGTCGGGCGTCCAGCCCCGCAGCCGGTAGTACTGCCGTTTCATCGGCTCCAGCGGCACCCGGGTGCGGGGGTCGCCGGGCACCTGCTCGACGGACTTCAACCGCTCCGGCAGGTCGTCGTCGGCCGCCGTCACCCCCAGGCGGGTGTTGACCAGCCGCTCCAGGTTGTACCCGCGCTCGCCGATGGCCTTCAGCCGCCCCAGGTCCATCCTCATGCCGGTCACCGCGGCCAGGGAGCGGGTGACGGGCAGCCCGGGCAGGTGGACCGGCAGCCAGCGCATCCGGTGGAGCAGCGCCACCGGGCCGCCCAGCCAGGGCAGGACCCGGTTGACCGCCCGGGTGAGCCACCCGTTGGGCCGGTTCAGCAGCGCGGCGGGGAAGACGTTGTAGGAGCTGAAGAGGCAGTTGCCGGCCGCCGAGATGGCCTCCATCAGGTCCTGCATCAGGATCGTGAGGGCTGCCTTGGCCCGGGGGGTGTGGGGATCCATCTCGAGCCCCAGGCCCTCCAGCACCGCCAGGTACCCGGCGTTCAGGTGGCAGCCGCCCCGGTTGGAGACGGCGTAGCCCAGCCCCTGGCCGACTGCCGCCCGGGGCTCGTATGCCGGCAGCTCCAGCCCCTTCACCTGCATGGCGAAGCCCATCCCGCCGAACCGCTGGGCCAGGCGGCGGCTGCCCTCGGCCAGCAGGTCGCCGATGCCCCGCCGGTGGGCGATGTCGTCGAAGAGCTGCGGCAGGTTCTTGACCTCGCCGAAGCGGAGGCCGTTCTCCCACAACCCCTTCTCGTTCAGCTCCATGGCAAAGGCGATGGTGCCGCCGGTGGAGATGGAGTCCATGCCCAGCTCGTCCAGCTGGTAGTTCCAGCGGATGATCTCGTTCAGGTCTGCGTTCTCGAGGTTGGGGCCGAGCAGCACGAGGGTCTCCAGCTCCGGCCCCTTCACCTTGCGGCGCTTCTGACCTGCCTCCGCGCGGCCGTCGGAAGGCGGAGTCTCCGCCGTCGCAGGAGCACCCTCGGCAGGCTCCGTCGCGGCGGTCAGGGCGTACGCGGACCGCTCGTCTCCGGTCTCGGGCTGGTCATCCGGCAGGTACACCTCGCGCCCGCAGTGGACGGGGCAGCCGGTGCAGCCGCCGTTGTGAACCAGGTGCTCCTCGGCCAGCGTCTCGCCGGAGACGGCGTCGAACTGGTCGAAGCGCCCCCGGCTGAAGTTGCGCGTGGCCAGCATCCGGTGGGCCTGCATCATGCTCAGCAGACCGGCCGTGCCCAGCCGGGGAAGCTGGTTGCCGGTGATGGGGTGGGAGCGCAGGTCCTGCGTCCAGCCCCTGTGCAGCGCCTTCACCCGCTCGGGGTCGGCGACGGGCACGGCCAGGCGGCCGTGGGCCACCAGCGCCTTCAGGTTCTTGGCGCCGAAGACCGCGCCGACGCCCGCCCGGGCGGCCATCCGCTCGTCGCTGGCGAGGCTGGCGTAGCGGACCCGGTTTTCGCCGGCGGGGCCGATGACCAGCTTGCCCGTGCGGGGCGGCAGCGCCGCCTGGGTCGCGCCGGTGGTCAGGCCCCACAGTTGGGCGGCGTCGCGGAAGCGGACGCCGCCCTCGGTGATCTCAACCCAGACCGGGCTCTCTGCCCGGCCCGTGATCACCAGGCCGTCGCAGCCGGCCTTCTTCAGGTGCAGCCCGAAGGAGCCGCCGCAGTTGGAGGAGGTGAGCAGGCCGGTGAGCGGGGAGATGGTGGAGACGTTGAAGCGGCTGGTCATGGGCGCTCCGGTCCCGGTGAGGGGCCCGGTGGTGACCACGACGACGTTCTCGGGCCCGAAGGGGTCGACGGGTCCCGTGATGAGGTCGGCCAGGATGCGCGCCGCCATCACCTTGCCGCCCAGGTACAGCTCCCGCTGTTCGTCCGTGATGGGATACTCGCTGACCTGGCGGGTGGTGAGGTCGATCCGCAGCATCCGCCCCATGTAACCCTTGAAGCGCGTGGGCACCTGCATCGCCCCCTTCTGCCAACATATCGGCGCGTCAGTTCTTTTGACGACGGCCGGCCGGAATCCTGTACGAGCAGGGCGGGCCCGAGGGTGAACCCGGCGCGGTCGCGCCGACGCGAACCGGCCGCGGCAGTGCCGCACGGGGCACAGAGCGCCGGGACTGCGGCCGGCGGCGCGGAGAACCCAGCTCCCGACCGGGTCGTCTATTATGTCAGCACTCTGCCACAGGAGGGCGGGTCATGCGGAACGGCTTCATCGCACTGCTGATCGGAGTCCTGCTGCTGGGGGCGACGCTGGCGCCGAAGCCGGCCCATGCCCTGTCCTGCATGGGGGTGGAGGAGCAGCTTGACGATTACGCCCTGGTGGCGCTGGGCAGGATCACGAGCGTGAGACCGCTTGGCCGGGCGACCCCCGGAGGGACGCCGCCGGTGACCGTTGAGGGTAAGCATCTCCGGCTCCTGGGTGTAACTCCCTTCCGGAAGTCCGCGGTGACAGTGGAGGTCGAGCGCTACCTGAAGGGAGAGGGGCCGCACACCCTGGACTTCGTCTACACCTGGAGCCAGTACCGGCGGGTGACGGACGAGGGGCTGCATGTCTACGTCGGACTGCGCTACTCCCCGGAGGAGCAGCAGTATACGGCCTCGGAGTGCTCGCTGCTGGCCAGCCCCACGACACGCGACGAGTACGGCCGGCACATCATCGCACTCCTGCACGACACCTACGGTGAGGGCCGGCCGCCGGGGGCCCCGCTCCGGCACCAGTGGTTGCTCCCGGGCGCCGTCGGGACGGCGGCGGTGACGGTTGCGGCCGCATACACCCGGCGGAGGGGTACACATACGCGGAGGGTGTGAATCAGGTGACCGCCAGAGGGCCGGCGCGCAGCGCGTCCAGCTGCGCGCCGGCCGCGCGTTCACCGGGTGAGGGTCCCACGGCGTTACGGAAAGAGCCAGAACATGAACTGCCCGTGTACCACGGTGGGCTCGGAGGCTGGGATGTACACCACACCGTCGAACAGGAACTCCTCGGGGTGCGCCCGGGCGTACTCCAGGATCACGCCATCGACGTTCTCCCGGGCCTCGCGCTCCCAGAAGCGCAGGGTGATGTCGGCGAAGTCCGGCTTCAGCCGCGCCCGCTCAGAAGGCCTGGTGCAGGATCTGCAGCACGTCGTCGAGCTCGGCCTCCTTGGGGTTCATCAGCAGTGCCCCGTCGTTGATGGCGGTGCGGGCGATCGCCGAGAGGGCGTCCTCCGTCACCCCCACCTCGCGGAGGCGGAGCGGCAGCCCGCAGGCCTGGCTGAGCCGCTGCGTGAAGTCCCGGACCACGGCGACGGCCTTGGCGCCGCGTTCGGCCGCAGGCGTCGCGGCGTAGACCTCGGGTCCCGCCAGCGGGAGGAGCAGCCGCCCGTAGCGCTCGTGGAGGACGTCGAGGTTGTACGCCATCACGTGGGGCAGCAGGATCGCCATGGCGTCGCCGTGGGCCACCCGGCTCACGCCGCCGCAGGCGTGGCCGATGGCGTGCACCAGCCCGACCATGGAGTTGGAGAAGGCGGCGCCGGCCATGAGGGCGGCGTTGGCCATGGCCAGCCGGGCCTCCACGTCCTGGCCGTTGGCCACTGCCCGCGGCAGGTACTCCCGGATGAGCTCGATCGCCGCCCAGGCGTACGCGTCGCTGAGGGGGTTCCGCTGGATGCAGGTGTAGGCCTCGATGGCGTGGACCAGGGCGTCCACGCCGGTGGACGCCGTCAGGCGGGGCGGCAGCGACCGGGTCATGCGGGGGTCGAGGACCGCCAGGTCGGGCAGGAGGTGGTGGGAGACGAACTCCATCTTCACCTGCCGCTCGGGGTGGGCGATGACCGCCACCAGGGTGGCCTCGGAGCCCGTGCCGGCGGTGGTGGGGATCACGGCGAAAGGCACGTGCCGCCTGGGCTTCAGGATGTCGGCACCCATGTAGTGCATGATGTCGTCGGTCTCCTGGCCGATGAGGACCCGCAGCCCCTTGGCCGTGTCGATGACCGAGCCGCCGCCCAGGGCGACGATGGCATCGCAGCGGGCCTCCCGGAAGGCGCGGCCCGCCGCGTTGACCACGTGGACCGACGAGTCCGGAGGGATCTCCTCGAACCGGGCGGCAAAGGTGAGTCCGCCGCTGCGGAGGGCGTCCTCAACCAGGCCGGTCAGCCCGACCTGCGTCAGCTCGCGGTTGGTGAGCAGCATCGGCCGGGACGCCTGCAGGTGCTCCAGTTCATACGGCAGGTTCTCCAGGGCGCTCTCGCCGGAGAGCACCTTCACGGGGTTGTAGAACTCGTAGTAGCGCGGGATCACGGTGCGCACCTCCTCAGGCGGCAAACAGGGTGGCCAGGTAGACGCGGGCCATCGAGACCTCCCGGCGGGGAACCCGCTGCATGATGCGGCGGGTGATCAGCGTGGGGAAGAGGTACGCCTCGGCGATGTGCAGCACCCGCACGACCGACATGGCGAAGGTCAGGTCCCCCCGCAGGGTCATCCGCCGCTCAGCGTAGGCCCGGGCGATGGACTTCATCCCCAGGAAGACCGGCAGCGCCCCCTCCAGGTGCTTGAACGTGATGAGCAGGGTGGCGTCCGCCACCGGCCGGAGGCCGAGGAAGCGCACCCGGCCGGCGCGCAGTTGCAGCGACATGGCGGGGCCGGCCGGGGCGATGGCCAGGCAGAAGCTCGCGCCCTCGGCCCAGGTGGCCACCTCTGCCGCGACCCGGCTGTCCAGCCGGGCGCAGGCGCAGATGCCGCGGCCCAGGAACCAGAGCAGGATCCGGATCAGGAGCGCTTTGATCCCCCTCATGCGAACCGTCCCTTCCCGTGCAGAGCGCTATTGCATGATATGTACGTAAGTTTGGCATTCGCCGGCCAGAATCCTGTACGGTAGACGAGGAAGTTCGCCCACTCGGGTGGAGGACCTAGACCTTTCGTGTACCGATGCGAGGCGCCCGCGCAGGGGCCGTCCGGACCGGGAAAGCCGCACAGGACCTGTATCTTATGCCGCTGCGCCCGAGGATAACCGGGAATTATGACGGATATCAAACCTGTGAAGTTGTAGCTGGAATGATTCTAGTTTATGGTGAGATTACAGGGATCCCACCGCCCTGTACGGCGAAGGTAAGTCACATGGAGGAGGATGCAGACATGTCTCGGCGATGGCACACCCTTGCGCTGGCCGGAGCCCTGACCCTGGTCCTGGTTGTCGGCTGTAGCTCCGCCACCTCGAACACCTCGAAGTCGTCCGGCAAGCTCACCGAGGTCCGGAGCGGGAATTTCGCCACCATCGTGGCCGCACCGGAGAACCCGGACAACCCGACCACCCCGGAGAAGGTCGAGCTCGGCAAGATGCTCTTCTTCGACCCGCGGCTCAGCGGCAGCGGCGCGATCTCCTGTGCCAGCTGTCATAACCTCGCCCTCGGCGGCACCGACCGCCTCCAGTTCTCCCGCGGTCACGACTTCCAGGAGACCGGCCGGAACGCCCCGACGGTGCTGAACGCTGCGTTCTTCCAGAACCAGTTCTGGGACGGCCGTGCGCAGGGCCTCGAGGAGCAGGCCGGCGGCCCGATCCAGGCCCCCGGCGAGATGAACATGCCCGCGGACAAGGCCGTGGAGCGGATCAAGTCGATCCAGGGCTACCACGAGTACTTCAAGAAGGCCTTCCCCAACGAGGAAGATCCCATCACGTTTGAGAACATCACGAAGGCCATCGCCGCCTTCGAGCGCACCCTGATCACCCCGAACGACGCCCTCGACCGCTACCTGCGCGGCGACAAGAACGCCCTCTCGCCGCAGGCCATCCGCGGCATGGAGACCTTCGACTCCATCGGCTGCACCTCGTGCCACGCGGGCCCGGCGCTCTCCAGCGGTGCGATGATGAAGTTCGACTACGGCACCGACCTGGGCAAGGCCAGCTGGACCGGCAACCCGCAGGACGAGAAGTTCTTCCGGGTGCAGACGCTCCGCAACGTCTCGCTGACCGGCCCGTACTTCCACGACGGTTCCGCCGAGACCCTGGAGGAGGCCGTCACTACCATGGCCCGGGTCCAGCTGGGCGTGACGCTGACCGACCAGCAGCGTGACGACATCGTCGCCTTCCTGAAGTCCCTGGTGGGCGAGATGCCCGACATCTCCGTGCCGGTGCTGCCTCCCAACTAAAGTCCAACCACCGTGCGACCCCTGCGGCGCTGCCTGCGCTGCGGGGGTCGTGTTTCATCGCCCGTGCCTTCGTCGCTGTTCGTCGCTGGTGCTCCGCGTCCTGAATCCACCGGGGCTGCTCAACGAAGAGAAGGCTGCCACCAGAACCAGCGAAGCTGAACAGAGGCGAAGCGCTGGAACGATCCCCCCGTGGCCGGCGGGGGGGCCGCGCCGGCGCCCTCGTGACCGCCTGGATCCCGGTAGGACCGGGAGCGGGAGAGGGATCTTCTGGTGCTTGTCAAAACTACATACGGAAAGGCCTGCCCGGCAGTGGCCAGGCCTGGCGAGCGCACAACAGTAGGAGAGGATCGTGTACGATGGAAACCTTTGTGTTCCACAATCCCACCAGACTGATCTTCGGCCGGGGACAGCTGGCGCAGCTGCGCAGCGAGCTGGCGCCGTACGGCAAGCGGCTGCTGCTGGTCTACGGCGGCGGGTCCATCAAGCGCACCGGCCTGTACGATGCGGTAATGGCCATCCTCCGTGAGGTGGGCGCCGAGGTGTCTGAACTGCCGGGGGTGGAGCCCAATCCGCGGCTGACCACGGTCCACCGGGGCGTTGCGATCTGCCGCCGGGAGCAGGTCGACTTCATCCTGGCGGTCGGGGGCGGCAGCGTGATCGACTGCGCCAAGGCCGTCGCCGTGGGCGCCCTGTACGAGGGCGACGTGTGGGAGGTGATCACTGGAAAGGGCCGGGCGACCGGCGCGCTGCCCTTCGGCACGGTGCTCACCCTGGCGGCCACCGGCTCGGAGATGAACTCCGGGTCTGTGATCACCAACTGGGAGACCCGGGAGAAGCTCGGCTGGGACGCCGCTCCCCACACCTACCCCCGGTTCTCGATCCTGGATCCGGTCTACACCTTCACGGTGCCCAGGGACCACACCGTATACGGCATCGTCGACATGATGTCCCATGCGCTGGAGCAGTACTTCCACACCGCGGCCAACACGCCGCTGGTGGACCGCTGGATCGAGGATCTGCTGCGGACCGTCATCGAGGCGGGACCGAGGGCGGTGGCGGACCCCGAGGACTACGCGGCCCGGGAGACGCTGCTGTTCTGCGGCACGATGGCCCTCAACGACCTGCTAGCCATGGGCACCGACGGGGGCGACTGGGCGACCCATGCCATCGAGCACGCGGTCTCGGCTGTGTACGACATCCCCCACGGCGGCGGGCTGGCGATCATCCAGCCCAACTGGATGCGGTACTGCCTGGACGTCAACCCCGCCCGTTTCGCCCGCCTGGCCGTGCGCGTCTTCGACGTGAACCCGGCGGGCCGCAGCGACCGGGAGGTGGGGCTGGAAGGGATCGAGCGCCTGCGGCAGTTCTGGACGAGCATCGGCGCGCCCTCCCGGCTGGCCGATTACGGCATCGGGGACGACCAGATTGAGCGGATGGCGAAGCTGGCCACCGGTCGGCGCGGCACGGCCGGCCAGTTCCGCAAGCTGACGGAGGAGGACGTGGCGGCGATCCTGCGCATGTCACTGTAACAGGGCTCGCAGCGCCGCGACGAAGGGGCTGTCCCAGACGCAGTTCACGCTGCGGAGACAGCAAGCTACGGGGCCGTCCCAGCAGGGGAAACTGCTGATCGGACGGCCCCGTTTTGTGCGCCGGCCCGGGAGATGCCCTCGACCAGGGGCGCATTCAGTCGATCCGCACGTGGCGGGCCAGTTCCACCACACGCTCCAGCTCCGCGCCGGTCAGGTTGACCCGCAGCCCCTCCATGAGCCACTGGCAGTGGCCGAACAGCCGGCCCTGCCCGTAGTCCCGCTCGAGGCAGAGCGCTTGCGTCTCCCCGACGTCGACCGTCCGGATGTCGCCCAGCGCTTCGTCGGGAGGGGAGTAGGAGATCAGCTGGTCGGACGGGAGCGGCGCCACATGCCCGGCCGCGTCGGCATAGCCCATCGCCTCCAGGATATAGAGCTGGCCCTCGTACCAGTACCCGATCCGCACAGTGCGCATCTCCCATTCCTGGAAGGTCCAGATCGCCACTTCGTACTTGGCGGGCGAGACGCCGTCGTGCGCGATGGTCGGCGGGGTGAAGCCGGCAACCTTGATGGCCTCGTCCAGGGTCTTTACCGGAATGCCCTTCACCGCGGCGGGCTGCTCCATGCCTGCGCCGGGCGTCTCCGACGGGGCTTCTTCATCTGAGGGGGTCACCAGGGCCATGTGCGTGTCGCCGACCCGACCCTCCCAGCGCACCTTGAAGACGGTGCGGTACAGGCCCAGGAAGCCCTCCACGGCCGCGGCGCGCACGGGCGGGTAGAGTAGGCTGAGCAGCGCCAGCACAGCGACCGAAGCGGCGACGATCGCCCACGGCGACCGACTGCGCCGCGCGGGGGTCGGCGCGCCGTCCAGGGCGGCCGCGATCGCATTCCACCGGTCGGACGGGGCGTGCCCGGCCACCCCCCGGGCGAACCCTTCCTGAATCAGGCGGTCGAGGTCAGCCATCGGGCGTCAGCTCCTTTCCGTGCCCCGGGTCGGGGGCCTCCATGCGGCTCTTTACCGCCTGCCGCGCCGCGTGCAGGCGGGATTTCACCGTCCCCAGCGGCAGGCCGAGGATCTCGGCGATCTCAGGCTCCGTGAACTGATGGAAGTAACGGAGCATCAGCACCTCGCGGTGGGCGTGGGAGAGGCGCTCCAGGATGGGCCACAGGTCCGCCCGGTCCTCCGTGGCCGCGTAGCCGGGGTCCCCTGCGCCCTGCCGGTCCGGCAGCGCCAGCGGCAGGAGGCGTCTGCGGCGCAGGGCGTTGCGGCAGAGGTTGATGACGATGCGGGCGAGCCAGGGCGCAAAGGGTCGGCCCGGGTCGCACCGGCCGATCTCCCGGAAGGCCCGGATGAAGGCCTCCTGCACCAGGTCGTCCGCCAGGTGGGGATCGCGCAGGACGATGAGCGCGGTCTGGTAGGCCTGCAGGCGGTGCTTGCGGTAGAGCGCGGCCATGGCGTCCCGGTCGCCACGCTGAGCAGCTGTGATGAGGAGAGACTCGTCCACTGTACCCCCCCATTCGGCTGGTTTCACTGAACATACACATCATAAAGCGAAATGGTTCAGGGGTACAGGCGCGTGCCGTGACATCAGGGGGCCGGGGCTCCGGATGGGTTCGAACCGCGACGAAGGGCGGGGAGGAGGCCCCCTCCGCGCCCTTTCCCACAGGTGCAAGCTAACTGTGCCTCTTGATGAACTCCAGGGCCTTCTCGAGGATCAGCGTGAGTTCTCGAGCCAGAGCAGCTCCTTCTCCTCGCTGGCGATGGCGCCCATGATCAGCTCGCCGTTGCGGGGCGGCACCACGTGGTCCTCCGGGTGGGGCGAGCCGGCGAACCCGTGGCAGACGATCCACTCCTCTCTCGGATGTGGTGTGCGCTCCTCCGCTTCTCGAACAGCTCCGACAAGTCCGTGAGGGGGGCGGATCGCTCTCGGTCGATCCGCCCCCCTCGCATTTCCGCCCAGCGTGTCCTGCCCGTCGGGCCGGAAAGGAAGAGAGCAGCCCGCCGTGCAGGCTGCTCTGATCGCTCGTGCGCTGACGCTTACTGTCCGAAGAGCCGGTAGCGGTTGAGCCGGAACTGGTAGTACAGGAAGCAGCCGACGCAGAAGCCGGCCAGGGCCACGGCCGCGGCGGTCACGACCAGCGCGGCCAGCACCCAGCCGAGGACCGGCAGGCCCAGGTAGAAGGCCGCCTGCGCCCCGACCAGCAGCGCGACGGCGATGACGTTGTTGAACCGCATCAGGCGGCGGTCCTCCCGCTCGGCGCCGTCCAGCCGCCCCCGGAACAGGGCGCGGCCCAGGTGCGCGATGGGGCTCCAGCGCTGCCCGAAGAGCACGGCCGGGAGCAAGAGCAGCAGGAGCACGGTCAGCGGCCAGGGGCTCCTGAGCAGCGCCGCAGCGGCCCCGGCCAGCACGATGAGCCATCGGTTCAGGCGGACGATCGGCAGCGGCACGTCCTCCTGGTGTGTGGACCGCTCGTTCTCCAGTGCCATCCGGGTTCCCCTCCTATAACATAGAATTCCGCTAGGAATTACATAGATTATAGCCGGTCCGGCGTGCACTGGCAAGCGTGCTGCTCACGATGGCAGCACTGTACGCCGCTACCGGGTCACGGCACCTGTTCTACTCCGTGAACAGCCGCTGCCGTTTCCGAGAACCCGGGACGGCAACTGCACTGCGGCAGAAACCAACACCGGCACGGGTGCGCCCCGTGCCGGTCTTCGGTATTCCGCTACAGCAGCCCCATCTCCCGCGCCTTCTTGAGGCGTGGGCTCATCCGGTCCGGCGTCCACGGCGGGTCGAAGACGAGCCGAACGTCCACCTGGTTCACGCCGGGGATGGACTTCAGCGCGGCCTCCGCCTGCATCTGGATCAGCGGCCCGACCGGGCAGGCCTGCGTCGTGAGCGTCATGTCGATGCCGACGTTGTTGTCCTCGGTGATCTCGATATCGTAGACGAGCCCCAGGTCCACGATGTTGATCCGCAGCTCGGGGTCGTTCACCCGCTCCAGGACCTTGAGTACCTGCTCCTTGGTGATCTCCGCCATCGGCCTCACACCTCCACGAGGATATCGTTCCCCTGGACGACCACCTTGTAGGTCTCCACCGGGGTGACCGCCGGCAGCGTGAGCGCCGCGCCGGTCTTGATGTCGAACCGGGCCCCGTGCAGGGGGCAGGCGACCTGGCCGCCCACGATCTGCCCCTCGCAGAGCGACGCCTCGGCGTGGGTGCAGGTGTCGTCCGTGGCGTAGAACCCGTCCTCCAGGTGGTAGACGGCGATGGGGTGCCGCTTCACCAGCACCCGCTTCGCCGTGCCCACCGGGATCTCGTGCGTCTCGGCTACCTTCACAAGCGCCATGATGCGCGCACCCCCGAGCTTAGCCTACCGAGCCCTCCATCTCCATCTCGATGAGCCGGTTCAGCTCCACGGCGTACTCCATGGGCAGCTCCCGGGCGAAGGGCTCGATGAAGCCCATCACGACCATGGCCAGGGCCTGCTCCTCGGAGAGGCCGCGGCTCATCAGGTAGAAGAGCTGCTCCTCGGAGACCCGGGAGACCGTCGCCTCGTGCTCGATGGTGACGTTCTGGTTCTTGATGTCCATATACGGGATGGTGTGCGACTCGGAGCCGTCGTCGAAGATCAGGGCGTCGCACTCCACCTTCACCTTGGCCCGCTCCGCCTGCGGCTCCACCAGGATGTGGCCCCGGTAGGTGGTGTTGCCGCCGTCGCGGGAGATCGACTTCGAGGTGATGCGCGAGGACGTGTCGGGGGCGAAGTGGTAGATCTTCGCGCCGGCGTCCTGGATCATGCCCTTGGAGGCCACGGCGATGGAGATGACCTCGCCGCGGGCCCGCGGGCCCATCAGGTAGATGGCCGGGTACTTCATCGTCACCTTGGAGCCGATGTTGCCGTCGACCCATTCCATCACCGCGTCCTCGTAGGCCACGGCGCGCTTGGTCACCAGGTTGTAGACGTTGGTGGACCAGTTCTGGATGGTGGAGTAGCGGCAGCGGGCGCCCTTCTTGACGATGATCTCCACGACCGCCGCGTGCAGCGAGTCGGAGGAGTAGGTGGGGGCGGTGCAGCCCTCGACGTAGTGGACGTTGGCGCCCTCGTCGACGATGATCAGCGTCCGCTCGAACTGGCCCATGTTCTCCGTGTTGATGCGGAAGTAGGCCTGCAGCGGGATCTCCACGGTGACGCCCGGCGGCACGTAGATGAAGGAGCCGCCCGACCAGACGGCGGTGTTCAGCGCCGCGAACTTGTTGTCCGTCATCGGCACGATGGTGCCAAAGTACTCCCGCACGATGTCGGGATACTCACGGACCGCGGTGTCCATGTCGCAGAAGAGGACGCCCTGGGCCTCCAGGTCCTTGCGGATGTTGTGGTAGACGACCTCGGACTCGTACTGCGCCGACACGCCGGCGAGGTACTTCCGCTCCGCCTCGGGGATGCCCAGCCGGTCGAAGGTGCGCTTGATGTCCTCGGGGACCTCGTCCCACGAACGGCCCTGCCGGTCGGTCGCCCGGACGAAGTAGTGGATGTTGTTGAAGTCGATCTCCGACAGGTCGGTGCCCCAGGTGGGCATCGGCTTGGCCAGGAAGACGTCCAGGGCCTTCAGCCGGATCTCCCGCATCCAGTCGGGCTCCTTCTTGAAGCTCGAGATCGACTCGACGATCTCGCGGGTGAGGCCCTTGTCGGACTTGAAGACGTAGTTCTCGGGATCGCGGAAACCGTATTTATACTCGCCGACGATGTCGCGCGGCTGGCTAACCATTCTTTGACCCTCCCTCGTACTCCTTGATCCCCTCTTCGAGGCAGTGCCAGGCCAGGGTCGCACACTTGATGCGCACGGGGAACTTGCTTACGCCCGAGAGCGCCTGGATCTCGCCCAGGGGTTTGAAGTTACCCGCCTCCCCCTGAATCATGCTGTAGAAGCTCCGCATCAGCTCCTGGGCCTCTGCCAGCGTCTTGCCCTTGAGGGCGACCGACATCATTGAGGCGCTGGCCATCGAGATGGAGCAGCCCCGCCCGTTCCACTTGACGTCGGTGATCTTGCCGTCATCGCCGAGCTCGACCTGGACCTCGATATCGTCGCCGCAGGTGGGGTTGTGCAGGTGCTTCTTCAGCACCGCACGCTCCACCGCACCCTTGTTCCGCGGCTTCTTGTAGTGGTCGAGGATGACCTGCTGGTAGAGCGCACTCAGGTTCACCGGATGCTGAGCCTCAGACGTCATAGCCGAAGAACTCCTTTGCGTGGAGGAGAGCGTCGACCAGCCGGTCGACCTCTTCCTTCGTGTTATAGATATAAAAGCTCGCCCGGTTGGTGGCCGGCACGTCAAGGAGTTCCATCAGCGGCTGGGCGCAGTGATGGCCAACCCGGATGGCCACGCCCTCGGCGTTGAGCACGGCCGACATGTCGTGCGGGTGGATGCCCGCCACGTCGAAGCTGATCAGCCCCGCCCGGGGCTGCCTGGGGCCGAAGAGGCGCATGCCGTCGATGGCGGAGAGCCGCTCCCAGGCGTACTCGGTGAGCGCCTTCTCGTGCGCGTAGACGTTCTCCATGCCCAGGGCGCTCAGGTAGTCTACCGCGGCCCCGAAGGCGATGAAGTCCGCGATGTTCGGGGTGCCCGCCTCGAACTTGGCCGGGCACTCGGCCCACTTCGCCCCGCTCAGGTGGGCCTCGGAGATCATCGAGCCGCCGAAGTAGGTGGGCTCCATCTCCTCCAGGAGCTCCATCTTGCCCCAGAGGAAGCCGGTGCCGGTGGGCGCCAGCATCTTGTGCCCGGCGGCGGCGATCCAGTCCGCATCCCAGTCTACCACGTCCACCGGCATGTGCGGTACCACCTGAACGGCGTCCACCGCCACCTTCGCGCCCACCTGGTGCGCCTTGGCCACCATCTCCTTGACCGGGTTGATGGTGCCCAGCACGTTGGAGGCGCCGGTGAGGGCCACGAACCGGACGTTGCCCTCGCTCAGCAGCCGGTCGTAGTGCTCCTGGCTCAGTGTGCCGTCGGGGAGGAGGTCGATATACCTGATCTGCGCCCCCGTCGCGGCGGCTGCCTGCTGCCAGGGGATCAGGTTGGAGTGGTGCTCCATCCCCGAGGCGATGATGACGTCGCCGGGCTTGAGCCGCTGCCGCAGCCAGCCGTAGGCGACCATATTGAGCCCCTCGGTGCCGTTGCGGGTGAAGATCACCTGGTTCGGCGAGGGGGAGCCGATGAAGCGGGCGATCTTCGCCCGCGCCCCCTCATAGGCGTCGGTGGCCCGCTCGGCCAGGGTGTGGATGCCGCGGTGGACGTTGGCGTTGTACCCTTCATAGTATTCAACCAGAGCCTGAATCACTTGGCGCGGCTTCTGCGTGGTCGCGGCATTGTCAAGGTAGACCAGGGGATGGCCGTTCATCTCCTGATGGAGGATCGGGAAGTCCTGCCGGATTCGGGCCACATCGAGGGCCACTTAGTTCACCTTCTCTCCCATCAGCCGGATCATCTCGTCGCGCAGCTCCGCGACGGGGATCTGCTCCAGCACCGGAGCAAGGAAGGCCAGCACGAGCATCCGGACGGCCTGGGCCCGGGTGAGGCTGCGGGCCATCAGGTAGAAAATCTGCTCCTCGTCCAGCTGGCCCACCGTGGCGGCGTGGCCGGCACCCTCCACCTCGTGCTCGTTGATGATCAGCGCCGGGATCGAGTCGGCCCGCGCCTTGTCGGAGAGGACCAGCGCCTGCTGCCGCTGGTAGGTGGCCGCGTTCTTCGCAGCCCGGTTGATCTGGCCGTTGCCGCGGAAGACCGTGTGGGCCCTGCCCGAGAGCACGCCGCGCCCCAGGATGTCAGACCGGCTGTAGGAGCCGTCGTGCACCTGCGAGGCGACGATGTCGTGGTGCTGCCGGTCGGTGGCGCCGAAGACGACCTTCAGCTTCGACTCGGAGCCCTCGCCGGCGACGTTGTTGACGATCTCGGAGCGCACCAGGGCGCCGCCGAACTCGCCGCCGGCCCAGTCCAGCGTCGAGTCCCGCCCCGTCAGGCCGCGGCGGAAGGTGAAGGCCCAGGCGTCCTGGGAGTGGTTCTGCAGGTAGCCGTAGCGGACCCGGGCGCCCTGCAGCGGGAAGACCTCGACCACCGCGACGCTCAGGTAGTCGCCGGTGCCCTCGTACCGCTCCAGCAGGGTGACCTCGGCGTTGTCCTCGGCGATGACCAGCGTGTGCAGGTACTGCGCCTCGCCGTCACCGGCCTGGTAGACCACCTGCAGCGGCTCGGAGACCACGACCCCGCGGGGCACGTAGAGCAGGACGCCGCCGTTCAGGTAGGCCGCCTGCGCCGCGGAGAGGAGGTTCTGGTCCATCGGGAAGAGCTTCCCCAGATACTTGGCAACCAGGTCGGCGTGCTCCGTCGCTGCCCTGAGGATGTCGGTGAAGATCACGCCCTCGGGCACGGAACCCTTCAGCGTGACCCGGGCGGGCGCCGGCCGGTACTGGGAGACGTCCAGGCCCTCCAGGGAGGTGCGCCGCCACGCCTCATCGGTCTTCGCCGGCAGCCGGAGCGACCCGGTGAGCGAGCGGGCGGTGTTGCGCCGCTCCTCCAGGAAGCGGGGTTCGGTGACCGTCGGCATGGGCTACTTCACCCCCGCCTCGGCCGCCTCGTCCACGATTCCGAGCTCGGCCTTGATCCAGTCGTAGCCCTTCTTCTCGATCTCCAGGGCCAGCTCGGGACCGCCGGTCTTGACGATGCGGCCGTTCATCAGCACGTGCACCACGTCGGGCCGGATGTGGTCGAGGATGCGGTGGTAGTGGGTGATGACGATGGCGCCGAAGTTCGGGCCACGCAGCGAGTTCACGGCCTTGGCGACGACCTTCAGGGCGTCGATGTCCAGGCCGGAGTCGGTCTCGTCGAGGATGGCGATCTTGGGCTCCAGCAGGGTCATCTGCAGCATCTCGTTCCGCTTCTTCTCGCCGCCGGAGAAGCCCTCGTTCAGGTAGCGGGCGGCGAAGGACTCATCCATCTCCAGGAGCTGCATCTTCTCGGCGAGCATCTCCTGGAACTCCCACACCCCGATCTCCTCGCCCCGCACGGCGCTCACCGCCTGCCGGAGGAAGTTGGCCACGGTGACGCCGGAAACCTCGAAGGGGTACTGGAACGCGAGGAAGAGGCCGGCCTTGGCCCGGTCGCTGACCTCCATCGCCAGCAGGTCCTGATCGCCCAGGAACACCGAGCCCTCGGTGATCTCGTAGCGGGGGTGGCCCATGAGCGCGAAGCCGAGGGTGGTCTTGCCGGCCCCGTTGGGACCCATGATGGCGTGGATCTCGCCCGGCTTGACCTCGAGATCCAGGCCCTTGAGGATTTCCTTCTCCCCGATGTTCACATGCAAGTTCTTGACGATGAGCGGGGCGCCAGTGGTCACGATCACACTACTCCTTTCACACTACAACGCATTCGAACGCGCTACACGTGTTCAACCGGCGCAGTCCGGGCGGCGGGCCGGCGTTCACCGGCCGCCCGGGCGCCCGGTGTCTAGCATTCCCAGGCCTGGTGAACTGGGTGACACGTGAACCCTTGTTTTACACTGTGACTACAGTGTAAAATAGGTGCGAAGCCAGTTGGTGGTTGCGGTTCGGCACACGTTACATTGTATGGACCAGATTTACACTGTGTCAATAGTGCAATCGGGCTCATCCGGGGTTATTCAACAGACCTGTGTCGTAAGTATAGACGTGCCGTGCTGCCGCACGGTAACGGTCGGGCGGCGGCCCTAGACGCAGGTCGACCGGGCCCGCGGGCAGCGTCGATTGGGGGGAGCGCGTTGGAGCGGGATCCGCAGAAGGTGAGTGCGGTGCTGGCCGATCCGACCCGGTACAGCATCTATCAGTACGTTCTGGTGGCGCCCGACCCGGTCTCGGTGGCCGAGGTCGCGCGGCGCTTCGAGCTGCATCCCAACGTCGCGCGCATGCACCTGAACCGGCTGGTGGAGATCGGGCTCCTGGTGCAGCGCACGGAGAAGAGCGGCAAGGGAGGGCGGCCCGGCTACGTCTACGCGCCCTCGGGGAGCGCCGTGTCGCTGACGACCGTTCCGCCCCGGGACTTCCAGCTGCTGGCCGACCTGCTGGTGCAGTCGCTGGCCCTCTTGGGCGAGGGCGGCAAGGAGGCCGTGGAGCAGATCGGCCACAGCTTCGGCCGGCGGCTGGGGCAGGAAGCGCTGGCCAAGCTGGCGCCGGCCCTGGATAGCGCCAACGGCGCCACGGGGCCGATGGAGCTGCTCGAGGCCTGCGCGCTGGCCCTGAACCGCCTGGGCGTGTCCGCCCGGGTGATCGTGGGGCCGGGGGGCCGCCCGAGCCTGGTGCTCAAGTCGTGCGGCTTCCACGAGGTGGCATCCGCACACCCGGACCAGGTCTGCCACCTGTGCAAGGCCATGGTCGAAGGGGTGGCCCAGACCTGCTCCGAGGCCTCGCCGGGGGTTACGCAGGCGGGAACCGTACCCCGGGGGGACAAGGAGTGCGTCTATGAAGTAAACGGCCTGATTCACCTGGAGTAACTGACAGCGTGCGCCCGCAGGCCGGGAGATGGGGACGGCCTGCGGGCGTTGTTGCGTACGGGGCCGCAGGCGCTGCTGCCTACGGAGCCGCAGGCGCTGCCGCCTACGGGGCCGCAGGCGCTGCCGCCTACGGAGCCGCAGGCGCTGCTGCGTACGGGGCCGTAGGCGCTGCCGGGACGGGGCCGCAGGCGCTGCCGGGTATGGGGCCACAGGCGCTGCTGCGTACGGGGCGCATGCGCTGCTGCGTACGAGGCGCAGGCGCTGCCGGGTACGGAGCCGCAGGCGCTGCCGGGTACGGGGCTGCATGCGGACCTGGCGCGCACGGGACCCACTTGCGGCTCCGGCTGTCACAGAGCCCATCGGCGGCTCTGGCCCGCACAGGGCCCACACGAGGCCCCGGCACGCCTGGGGCTCGCTTGCGGGCGTGGTGCACTTGGGGAGGGGGACGGAGTTGAGGACACGGCTCGGCAGGCTGCTGCCGGCGCTGGCGCTGGCGGCGGTCCTGCTGGCGGCGGCCGGTCCGCTGGCGCTGGGGCATGCCGTGGATCTGTTCGGTCATGTTCAGGTGGACGAGCAGGGCACGGTGGTCGCGAAGCTGGTGGACGTATACGGCGGCCTCGTGGAGGGGCAGCGGGTTGAGGTCTACGCCAGGGCCCGGGGCGCACGGGCCACAGCGCCCGCAGTGATGGAGGAGGTGGCGCCGGCCACCTACCGGGGCACGGTTGCCCCGCCGGGCGACGGCGAGTACGAGGTGGTCATCGACCTGCAGCTGGGCGGCGACCTGCACCGCATCACCGTACCGGCGGTCGCAGGCGCGGCGGTGCCGGAGCGCGTGGTGGCCATGGAGCAGATCGAGCCGCGCTGGCCCTTCACGCGGGTGCTCTTCGTGGCGGCCGCGGCGGTGCTGGTGCTCGGCACGGTGGTGGCCCTCAGGCGGCGGCCCGCTGAGCCGGAGGCGGAGGGGACGGGGGGAGTGGTTGAGCAGTGAGGCGGCTGAGCGCAACGGCCCTGGCGGCGCTGCTGGCGGCGGCGTTGCTGGCGGGCTGCGGGTCGAAGGAGACCGCCGCGCCGAAGCTCTCGGTGCAGGCGTCGCAGGAAGGCACGAGCCTGGTGGTCCGGGTGAGCACGGAGAACTGGCAGCCGGGCAAGGACGGCCACGTACATATCTACCTGAACGACGGCCCGGAGGCCATGATCTACGGCTACACCTACACGGTGCCGGACATCGAACCGGGCCAGTACAAGATTCACGTCGAACTCGCCAACACGCGGCACGAGAACATCGGCGTGTCGGAGACCATCTATTTTGAAGTGAAGCCCTGACCTGTGAACCCCTGACCTGGGGGTGGGGGCGGAAACCCGAACGATCATCAGGGGCGAATGCGTACGGTGATGTACGCTTCGCCCCCTTTCGTTTCACACAGTGCGTAACCTTTAGGTCGCCTGCTCGTTCGTATCGGCGGAAGCTGGCATTGGGGAGGCAAGGGGTATGAGGGTCGTGCTCACCGCACTCCTTGGCGCGGCAGTGTTGATCTCGGGCTGTGCCCAGTCCGATCCCGGAGGATCCGTCAGGGTGATCGGTTCCCCCCCGGGGAGTGGACAGGCTGGCCGCAACAAGGGCGACGTGGAACCATCGCCCCCGCCTCCGGAGGCACCCAGGGGACCGGTCACGTCTCCCGAACAGGCCATCGGACTGCTTCCATCCACTCGGGCGCAGATGACTTTCGACGCGATTCTGGTTGAGGACTATGTTCCCCCTCACCTGAGGGACAGCCAGGGTGAAGGACCACAGCGCAGCACATGGGTGGTTCAGAGTCTCCACCCCTGGCCTGACGTCACCTTTTTCGTGGATGCCGACACCGGGGAGGTGTACGCCGTCCGGGAGAGCGAAGGGACCGCCCCGGTCAAGCTGCCGAAATCGACTCAGGACGCGGTCGACCTGGTGTTCCACTCGTGGGGAGACCTTCCGGACATCGCCCAGTTTCCGACGACAGTCGGAACCGAGGACGGGGAGATCTACCTTCCCGGCGATCCCGATGGGGCGAGCATTCCAGCCACGTTCAGCGTTGAATCGACGGCCTCGCAGCGTGGCGAGTATGTTGTCACCTTTACGCTCCAGTGGCGGGCAGACGAGCAACTGAAGCGGGCGGTGTGGGTGTTTGAGGTGCACCCTGAGGGCGGCGTCTCCGCACCCACCAGGGACGGGGACGAACCGCCCGCGACTCCATAACAGCAGCCCCGGGAGTCGAGGGTCGGTCCTCGGCTCTCCCCTTTTCGCCTGGGCCGCGTTCAGCGGGAACAGGTGTGCTGCGGTCCTCGTCTTATGTGCTGTAAAGCCAAAGGGGTGAGTCCGGTGTGGCGGTGGCGGCGATGGGGCGTGCGCCTCGTGATCGTGGCGGTGGCGGGAGCGGTGCTGCTCCTGGCCATCAACGCTCTGGTCTACTACCAGGGCCGGGCGCTGATCGTGGCGCCTGGGGAGGCGCGCACGGCGCAGGCGGTGCTGGTGCTGGGCGCAGGCGTCTCCCCCGACGGGCGCGTCTCCCCGATGCTGCGCGACCGGCTCGAGACGGCCCTCGCGCTCTACCGCGCCGGCAAGGTGGAGAAGTTCCTGCTCTCGGGCGACCACGGCCGGAAGGACTACGACGAGGTCAACGCCATGCGCCGCTACCTGGAGGCGCAGGGCGTGCCGCCGCACCACCTGTTCATGGACCACGCCGGCTTCGACACCTACGACTCGCTGTACCGGGCCGCCGCCATCTTCCAGGCCGACGACGTGATCGTCGTCACCCAGGAGTTCCACCTGCCCCGGGCGCTCTGGATCGCGACGCGCCTCGGACTGGATGCCCAGGGCGTCGCGGCCGACCGGCACCGCTACCGCGACGAGCGGTTGTACGCGGTGCGGGAGTTTGCGGCTCGCGTCAAGGCGTTCGGCGAGGTGGCCATCCGGCGTCGGCCGGCATTCCTGGGCGATCCCATCCCGATCACCGGCGACGGGCGGGCGACCCATGATCAGCCCTGAAACGTGCGCACGAGATTGCCTTTCGCATGGCGAAAGGATATCGGCGGGTTGACGCGGAATCAAGTTAGCTTTGTCTGGAACCTACAGGTCAAAGTCAGGGGCAGGAGGCCGAACCGTGTCTGCCGTCTACTTCTTCTTCTTCGGTGCGCAGGGCGCCATGACGCCGTTCCTATCGGTCTTCTACCGCAGTTCGGGTCTCTCAGCCTCGCAGATCGCACTCTTGCTCTCGGTCCCGCCTGTCATGCTTTTCCTCTCCCAGCCGCTCTTCGGCCAGCTGGCCGACCGCCTGGGCAACCGGGGCAGGCTCTTCAGCCAGCTCCTGGTGGTGGCGGCACTGGCCGGGGGCCTCGTCAGCCTCGGGTCGTCGTTCTGGTCCTTCCTGCCGCTCGTTGCGCTCTGGTCGTTCTTCGCCGGGCCGCTGGGCGCCATCGCGGACTCGATCGCCCTGGGCGAGGTGCAGCGGACCGGGGCCAGCTACCCGCAGCTGCGACTGTGGGGATCGGTCTCCTGGGTGATCACGTCCACCCTGGGCGGGTGGCTCTACAACCGCATCGACCTCCGCTGGTCGTTTGCCTTCTACACGATCGTCTCGCTGGTCACGCTGGTCTGGTCCACCCGGCTGCCGGCCGAGGGGGTCACCAGCCGGAGCCGGACCCTGCCGCCGATCTCGACGCTCTTCCGCATTCCGGAGCTCACCGGCTTCCTGCTGTGCTCGGGCCTCCTCCAGACCACCATCGCGGCCAACTCGGCCTTCCTTTCCATCCACGTCGGCAACCTGGGCGGCTCCAACTCGCTGGTGGGGCTGGCCTGGGCGATCGCCGCGCTCACGGAGATCCCGGTCTGGCTCTACCTCGACCGCATCACCGAGCGGTTCGGCGCGGTCCGGGTGGTCACGTTCGCGGCCTTCATGTACGGACTGCGCTGGGCCCTGATGAGCCTGGCCCCCGCGGCGGGAATGGTCCTGGTGCTGCAGGCGATGCAGGCGTTCAGCTTCGCCCTGTTTGCACCGACCGCCGTGCAGATCGTCGGGCGCCTCGTGCCCCAGGAGCTTCGCACCAGCGGCCAGGCCCTGCTGGTGCTGGTGAACGGCGGCGTGGCGACGGTCCTGGGCAACCTGGTGGCCGGCCGTCTGGTCGACCTGGCGGGGACGGCGATGCTGTACCGGGCGACCGCCGCGGTGGCCCTGGCGGCGGGGCTGGGGTTCATGCTGCTGGTCCGGCGCGCCCGGTCCGGCGGGGCGGGCAGGCAGGAGGTGAGCCGGGTTGGCTGATCTGCGGCTGGAGCGGGTGCTGTGGCGGCACGGCTGCCAGGTGATCGGCCTGGACGAGGCCGGGCGGGGTCCCCTCGCCGGTCCGGTGGTGGCGGCGGCCTGCATCCTGCCCGAGGGTGCGGTTCTCCCCGGGGTGAACGACTCCAAGCGGCTGACCGAGAAGCAGCGGGAGGCCGCCTATGCCCCGATCCAGGAGGCTGCCCTGGGCTGGGGGGTGGGCATCGTGGACGCGGCCCGTATCGACGAGATCAACATCCTCCGGGCCACCTTCGAGGCCATGGCCCAGGCCGTGGAGGCCGCCCGGGTGATGGCGGCGGTCCGGCTCGGGCGGGTGGCGGAGGCGGCGCTCCTGGTGGACGGCAACCAGCGCCTGCCGCAGTGGACCGGCTGGCAGCGGCCGGTGGTGGGCGGGGACCGCAAGTCGCTCTCCATCGCGGCCGCGTCGATTCTCGCCAAGGTGACCCGGGACCGCCTGATGGTGGAGTACGACCAGCTCTACCCGGGATACGGCTTCGCCCGCAACAAGGGCTACGGCTCGCAGGAGCACCTGGCGGCGCTGGAACAGCTCGGACCCTGTCCGATCCACCGGCGGACCTTCATCGGCCCCCGCCAGCTGCGGTTTTTCTGAGGGCGGTGGGCGCATCCCACATTACATGGGCGCCTCCCATATTAGAGGTAAGCGAGCCACCCGGGGTAAGGGGTGGCTCATCTCGTTGTGGCTGACAGCGGTGCGGCAGTGGATCTGCGCCGGCACGTGCTTCAGGGTCAGCAGGGAGGCGGACGGGAACCGTGCTGGCTAGCCTTGCTAACGGGCTCGAGGGAACAGCAGAGGCCGCCCGCATAACAGTTGAAGCCTGAACGGCAAGGTTTTGAGCCACCCAGGGTGAGGGGAGTGGCTCAAATGCTTGTCGTTAGGGTGCACTACGGCGTTGGAACGGGGGCTCGGTCGGCCGTTCGAGGTACCCACTGGGGTATCTTGATGGTCTGGGACCGTCTTCGAGTGGGTCTGAAGGGCATCTCGCCGGCGACCGTGGGGGTAGTTGAAGGTTGAACGGCAAGGTTTTGAGCCACCCAGGGTGAGGGGAGTGGCTCAAATGCTTGTCGTTAGGGTGCACTACGGCGTTGGAACGCAGGCTCGGTCGGCCGTTCGAGGTACCCACTGGGGTATCTTGATGGTCTGGGAGTGTCTTCGAGTGGGTTTGAAGGGTATCTCGCCGGCGACCGTGGGGGTAGTTGAAGGTTGAACGGCAAGGTTTTGAGCCACCCAGGGTGGGGGGCGTGGCTCAAATGCTTTCCGTTAGGGTGAGCTGCGGCGTTGGAACGGAGGCCCGTTCTGCTGGGTGAGGTACCCAAGGGGGTACCTGGGCAGCCTGGGAGCGTCTTCGAGTGGGTCTGAAGGGCATCTCGCCGGCGCCCGTGGGGGCAGTTGAAGTTTGAACGGCAAGGTTTTGAGCCACCCAGGGTGGGGGCGTGGCTCAAACGCTTGCCGTTGGGTCCGAACGTCGAGCCCGCTACCGGGGCATGCGTCCGGAGGCCTGGGAACACACCTCGGTCCCGCCTGAACCCCACAGGGACAGCGGGAACAGCGGGAGAGCAGTTCGATGAGGATGGGCGGTGGTTCCGGGAGATCAGGAAGGACACCCTATCCCCCTGTACTTCCTCGGCTGCCTTGAACACACGGCACCTCCCGCCCTGGCCGGCGAGAGGTGCCTGTACATGTTAAGGGGTGGGGAGTTCGTGCGCCATCCTTTCCGCCCGAGCGGGCGGCGAAGGTGCTCAGTAATCGTTGACAATGAACTGCTCCCGCCGGCGCCGGATGTCGTCGAGGCTGGCCTGCATCGCACCTTTCTGTGCCGCCAGCCAGTCCAGCAGGTGCAGCACCTGGCTCTGGGCGTCCTGGACGGCGCGCAGGGCCTGACCGATGCGGCTCTGCACGATCCAGTCGACGAAGAAGTTATCCCAGAAGTAGTCGGCGAACCGGGTGAAGCCGTCCAGGTCCACCGAGGGCAGGTCGATGACGCCGCCGACGTCCGCCAGCTCCCGGCGGAACACGTCGAGCGCATGCCGGACCTCATTGAGCTGCGCTCTGGCGTCGTCGATGCGCGAGTGCTTGACCATGGTACTGAGCAGGCCGCCGCCCAGCATGTCCCACGTCCCCCAGCTCTCGGCGGACCGCAGGAGGTCGGTGACCCTCCTGAGTCCCATACAAGCCGACTGCCCGGCATCGAGGGCTTCGGCGATCTCCCGCAGACGCCGGCTTGCGTCGGCCTCCTCCCGATCGAGCGCCAGCAGTCGCTCGACGGCCGGGCCCTGTTCGGACCGCAGGCGCTGCTCCTTCTCGGCGAGGAGCTCCCGGTAGGCGGTATCGGCGCCGGCGAGGTTTGCAGCCTCCCGCTCGGCCGTCTGCAGATCCCGCCGCAGCTGCTCGGCGTGCTGGCGGGCCTCCTCGTATCGCACCAGCGCCTCGGCGGCCTCCTGGCGCTCCCGGTCCAGCCGCTCCGTCCGGTCGGCGAACATGGTGGTGAGGAGGGCCCAGAGGGAGCCGGATTCCAGGCGCTCCACGTCACGCTGCTCCTTGGCGAGGGCCGCCTTCAGCCTCTCGGCCTGGCCCACGGCCGCCTCGTACTCCTTGCGCAGCCGGGCGGCCTGGCGGTTCAGCTTCTCCAGTCGGGCATAGCGGTCGGCGGCCTCGGCCAGCCTGCGGTTCAGTTCCTCCATGGGGATCCCTCCTGAAGGTCTTGAGTCGTTTCCCCACCCGGAAGGTTCGCAAGCTGGGCGCACATCGCTCCACGTGGGGTGCGTATACCTGACGCACGGGAGAGTCGCATGCGGCGCGGCAGATGGCCGCACGGAGCGCACAGGAGTCGGGTGCGGCGCTGTTGAAGATTGGAAAGCGGAAAGCGGTGAAGCGGCTCCGGCAGGAGGGATGGCGGGTGCGGTTCTGTTGCGAGTGCGGGGGCCGGCTCGAGCGGCTCTTCGTGGCGGCCGAGGGAAAGGAGCGGCTGGTCTGCGCCGATTGCGGCCGGATCACCTACCTGGACCCGAAGGTCTCCGCGGGCACGGTGCCGGTGATCGGCGGCCGGGTGCTCCTGGCCCGGCGGGCGATCGAGCCGGGCAGGGGGCTCTGGGTCTTCCCGGGGGGCTACATGGAGCGGGGAGAGACCGTTCCGCAGGCGGCGGAGCGGGAGACCCTCGAGGAGGTCGGGCTGAAGGTGCGGGCCACCCGCCCCTTGGGGGTCTACTCCTACCCGGATTCTTCCGTGGTGGTGATCGTCTACCACTGCGACGTGGTGGGCGGCGAGCCGGTCGCCGGCAGCGAGACGCTGGAGGTGCGGCTCTTCGGGCGGGACGAGATCCCCTGGGACCGGCTTGCCTTCCCCAGCACCCGGGACGCGCTCCGGGACCTCCTCGCGCGGTGGGACGACGGGAAGTAGCGAGCAGGGTGTCGGACAGGCCGGCGTGAGCGCTGCAGCGGCAACTGCAGCTCGGCTGCGGGAGGAGGGTCCCACCTGACATGGGCGCAACCGAGATACCTGACGTGAGCCTGTTCACGATGTGTTCTGCCCTTAACCGAAGTGCGCTCCGCGAACTTCCCCACGGCTTTCACGTGCGAAACTGCCGGAAGGGTGAGTTGGAGCTGTGGAAGGGCTTCCCGTTCGACGATCCGGTCGGGGCGGAGCGGCACAGCAGCTACATGACCGCCTTCTACGAGAACGTCTACGCCCGGAAAGGAGACCTGTTCTTCCACAAGTGTCTGTTCGTTTGCGACGCGGCTGACCGTCCCGTCGCAACCTGCTTCGCCTGGAAGGCCTACGACAGAGTCACGACCATCCACTGGCTCAAGGTGCGAAAGGAGTACGAGGGGATGGGGATCGGCCGGGCGCTGCTGTCTGTGGTGATGCAGGGCCTTCAGCCCGACGACTTCCCCGTCTTCCTGCACACGCAGCCTGGCAGTTACCGGGCCATCAAGCTCTACACAGACTTCGGGTTTCACCTTCTGAGCGACCCGGTGATCGGTACCAGGAGGAACGACCTGGAGCAGTGTCTGCCCATCCTCAAGCCGTACATGCCTGAGGAGGCGTACCAGGCGCTCCGGGTCACGCAGGCGCCGGCGTGGTTCCCGGAGGCTGTGCGCTCGTCCGACGTGGTTGAGTTCTAGCACCCATCAGGTGGCACAAGCCGAAGAGGCGCCCCCCACTGGCGGGGAGGCGCCTCGTATGCGTTATTCCGGCGACCGGCGCGCAGTGAGCCTGCCCAGCCACTCGTTCAGGTACCGGGCGGCGACCCGCCGGTGCACCGCTGCCTGCGTCCGCTCGTAGAGCCAGCGTCGGAGGCCGCTGCTGCCCGGGCCGACCAGTGCGGGGTGGTAGCCCTCCACGGCCATCACCAGCCGGTCGGCGTGCAGCTCGAGTCGCAGCTCGCCCCTGTCCTGCATCCCCCGCCGGACCAGGAGGCCGGCGGCGATGGGGAAGCGGATGGCAACCCGGCCTGACCCCTCCAGGATCTCAGGCGCACGGAAGGAGAGCAGGGTGACCCCGCAGAGGCGTGCCGCGACCGCCCCGCAGGGGCTGCACAGCACCCGGAGGAAGGGCCGGGCGAGGCGATCCAGCCAGGCGAAGTAGGCGCGACCCGCCTCCCGCACCTCCTGCACTCCCGGTGAGAGGCAGGCGCCGGGTACATGGAGCGTCTGCACCGACCGGACCTCGCCGGCGCAGAGGACAACCGTCTCATCGACCACGTTCGCGCCCAGGACGGCGGTCTTGCCGACGACCCGGGGCGCGCCGGGAACTGCTGACTCGTCGCCGCGGCCCACGGCTACTTCACCGGGGCGGTCGCCCGGAAGGTCAGGTTCTCGTTCTGCTGGATCACGTAGCGCATCGACGACTCGTTGCGGAAGAGCAGCACGTTCCGGCCGTCCCGGTCGGTGACGGCCAGGTTGTCGGTGCCCCAGAAGCGGCGGGGCTGGTACCCCTCGCCCTCGACCCAGCGGGCGACCTCGTAGGGCAGCCGGTCCAGGATCACGTCCACGCCGTACTCGTTCTTCATGCGGTACTGGAAGACGTCGAACTGCAGCTCGCCCACGGCGCCGAGGATCGGGTCGGGGTTGCCCGGCTGCGTGGCGTAGAAGACCTGGATGGCGCCCTCCTCGGTGAGCTCGTCCAGCCCCTTGCGGAAGTGCTTAGACTTCATGGCGTCCTTGAAGCGGACCCGGGCGAAGTGCTCGGGGGAGAAGGAGGGGATGCCCTCAAACTGGATGGCCTCGCCGGTGCAGAGGGTGTCGCCGATGCGGAAGACGCCGGGGTCGAACAGGCCGATGATGTCGCCGGCGTAGGCCTCCTCGACGATCTGCCGCTCCTGCGCCATGAACTGCTGCGGCTGGGAGAGGCGCACCTTCTTGCCCAGGCGCACGTGCTGGACCTCCATGCCCCGCTCGAACCGGCCCGAGACGATCCGCAGGAACGCGATCCGGTCCCGGTGGGCCGGATTCATATTTGCCTGAATTTTGAACACAAAGGCCGAGAAGCGGGGCTCCTCCGGGTCGACCAGCCGGTCGCCGGCGAGGCGCGGGGCGGGCGAGGGGGCGAGCTTCAGAAAGTACTCCAGGAAGGGCTGTACGCCGAAGTTGGTGAGCGCCGAGCCCCAGAAGAGCGGGGAGAGGTCGCCGCGGCGGAACCGGTCGAAGTCCCACGGGTCGCCGGCCACGTCCAGCAACTCGATGTCCTCCTGCAGCTTCTGGTGCAGGTCCGGGCCGATGATGTCCGCCAGGGCGGGATCGTCCACGCCGCTGGTCTGCGTGCGGGCCTTGGTCTGGCCGTGGTCCCTGTTGTCGAAGAGCTCCACGTGGCCCTTCTGCCGGTCGAAGACGCCCTTGAAGGATGCACCCATGCCCACCGGCCAGTTCATCGGGCAGGTGCGCATGCCCAGCACGTCCTCGATCTCCTGCATGAGGGCGAAGGGGTCCTTGCCCTCCCGATCGAGCTTGTTGACGAAGGTGAAGATCGGGATGCCCCGCATCTTGCACACGTGGAAGAGCTTGATCGTCTGCGGCTCGACGCCCTTGGCGGCGTCGATGAGCATCACCGCCGAGTCGGCGGCCTCCAGGGTGCGGTAGGTGTCCTCCGAGAAGTCCTGGTGGCCCGGTGTGTCCAGGATGTTGACCATGCAGCCGTCGTACTCGAACTGCATGACGGAGGAGGTCACCGAGATGCCGCGCTGCTTCTCGATCTCCATCCAGTCGCTCGTGGCATGGCGTGCGGCCCGCCGGGCCTTGACCGAGCCGGCCAGGCGGATGGCGCCGCCGTAGAGCAGGAGCTTCTCGGTGAGCGTGGTCTTACCCGCGTCGGGGTGGGAGATGATGGCGAACGTCCGCCGGCGGCGGATCTCGGAGGCGAACGGGGTCGCGTCGGTGGCAAGCATCTGTCTCGATCCGCCCTTTCGAACAGCAAAGTGCCGTGCGGCAACCGGTGCGGCACGGCGATTGAACTCAACGCAACTCGTACATTGTACGGTCGCGACAGAGTAGCGTCAAGGTCACGGGCCGACGAGCATGCGCTGCGATGGGGTGCGGCAGGCCCTGTCTAGGGGCCC
The DNA here is from genome assembly GCF_017874315.1 of Symbiobacterium terraclitae. NCBI lineage: Bacteria > Bacillati > Bacillota > Clostridia > Eubacteriales > Symbiobacteriaceae > Symbiobacterium > Symbiobacterium terraclitae. The sequence goes on from NZ_JAGGLG010000020.1 coordinate 66,095, forward strand.
GGGAAACGGCGGCGTGGGCACAGTTCTCCGGCGTGCATGTGCGGGGGTGTCGCGGCGAACCCGGTCAGGGGGTCACAGCATCTTCTCCCGGTGATACGGTGGCTGAGCCGTCGTGCAGCAGCAGAGGCGCCCCGGCTCGCGTGCTCGTCTCAGAACCGCAACCCTTCGGATCCGGAGGTGGAGCCGTTCACCGTGGTCCATGCGTAGACCCGGCTAGCGAAAACTCACGCTGGGCAGTACCCTCAGTCCCAAACCACTTCGTGATGCTGTACGGAGGCGAAATCGCATGACACGACTGATGCGCAGTTTTCTCGTCTTCGCCGCCTGCTGCTTCGCCGGCGCGTTTGTCGTCCAGACCTTCTTCCCCGACATCGGGGGGCAAGGGACGGCCTGGGGACTTGCACCCGGCTGGCAGCGGGAGATCGGTTTCTGGAATGTGTTTGCCGCCGCTGTTACAGTCGGTGCGCTGACACGGGGAGACGGCGACACCCCCCGCATCGTGACGCTGGGGATCGTCGTCCTCGCCCTTCTCCTTGGGACCAATCATCTGGTGGCCGTGGTGGGACGCCCCGACGGGTGGGCTCACTACACCCCGCTGATCGTGAACTACCTTGCCGTGGCCTGGGGGAGTCTTGCGCTGCTGTCGGGGCGCAGGATCCGTGCAACCCCGAGGTCGACGGTCAGGGGTACGGGCTCCTGATCTAGCTGGATGGGGGCAGAGTACCCGAGACGGGCTGCTCCGCCTGCGGCGACGCTGTTCGAGCAGCGTCGCTCGACACGACGGTCAGCAGGTTCTGCTTCCGGATGAACTCCGGCTGATGCTTCGAATTGACGGGAAGCGTCTGACTGCCCTGCAGGTGGCCAGGGTGAGGAGGCGCGCCACCCTGAACGGCGGGGCCGTCCATACAGCCCCTGCATGGCCTTCTAATCTCTTTGCATTAGGAAGGATGGGCAACAGGGCCGATAATGTACCTGGGTGGCCGGAGTTACGGCGACCCCATTTCAACGTCACGAGAAGGAAACTGTATGCGCAAGGTACCTCTCTGGTCACGGCTGGTGCTCCTGTTGATCGTGGGCGGCGCGGCCCTCTTCGGCTACCTCCGCTGGTACTCGCGGTCGGTGGTGGCGGCTGCTGTGCCGCCCGGTTCGCGCCCGGTGGTCACCACCCTGGACCCGGCTGCGTCGGACCGGTTGCTGCAGGTGGTCACGGAGGCGCGGGAGCGGCTGGACCTGCCCGGGCTGCAGGTTGCGGTGGTGCGCGGCGGCGAGGTCGTCTGGGCGGGCGGCGCGGGCTGGGCGGATCCCCCGGCGAGGCGGGTGGTCTCAGTGGAGGACCGGTACCACATCGGCAGCGTGAGCAAGCTCTACACGGCCGCCGTCATCCTGAAGCTGGCTGAGGAGGGCAGGCTTTCGCTGGACGACACGGTGAGCCGGTTCATCCCCGGCATTCCCAACGGGGAGCAGATCACCGTGCGGCAGCTGCTCAACCACACCGGGGGGCTCGGCAACTACACCGAGGACATGGCCTTCAACCTGAAGACCGTCCTCCTGCGCCGGCGCTGGAGCGTCGACGAGGTGCTGGACGTCATCCGGCAGCAGGCGCCCCGCTCGGCGCCTGGAACCGAGCACTACTACTCCAACAGCAACTACGTGCTCCTCGGCCGCATCGCCGAGGCAGCGGGGGCAAGGCCGTTTTCCGACCTGCTGCACGACGAGGTGCTCCGCCCCCTGGGCCTCACCAACACCTACCTGGCTGCGGGGGAGGACCGGTCGCCGGGCACCGTGCGCGGGTACGACGTGACGGTTTTGGGCACGGGGAGGCTGGGGATCAAGATGGACATGGAGCGGTTCAGGGCGCCGTTTGAGACCTCGGCATTTGCCGCCGGCGCCGTGACGGCCAGCGCCGCCGAGGTGGCCCGGTTCACCTACGGCCTGTTCGGCGGCCGGCTGCTGGCTGATTCCACGCTCCAGTCCATGCTGACCTTCGTGGATGCTCCGGACGAGGACATGCCCGAGCAGACAGGGTACGGCCTGGGGGTACGGCGTCTGGTCATCGGCGGCGAGGAGATGGTCGGCCACACCGGCACCCTCCCGGGGTACAGCAACGTGGCGCTGTACTCCCCGGCCCATGACCACGCCATCGCCGTGCTCTCCAACCTCTCGATGTCGGACGTCACCCAGGTGCTGGCCGAGGTCCACGCTGTGCTCAAGGAAGCAGCCGCCGCCAGGTGACCTGCAGGAGCGCAGGGCAGGGTTCCCGGCCACCGGCGGGGCGTAACAGGGAAGCGTCCAGGCGGGCTACAGGGTCGCCAGCTGACAGGAAGGACCCATGGGGAGGCAGAATAGCGGGAGAAGGGGGGCGGCAGACCGCCCCCCGATAACGGTAAGTGGGGTGGTTGAACTGCGTTCGCTGGCGGGAAAGGTCGCGGTGGTCACGGGAGCGAGCCGGGGCGCCGGCAGGGGCATCGCCATGGAACTGGGCGCGGCGGGTGCGACGGTCTACGTGACCGGCCGCAGCACGCGGTCCGGCCCGCGCACCCTGGACCGACCCGAGACGGTCGAGGAGACCGCCGAGCTGGTATCCGCCCTCGGCGGTCAGGGGATTCCGGTGCGCGTGGACCACACCGTCGACGCGGAGGTGGAGGCCCTCTTCCGGCGCGTCGCCGATGAGCAGGGGCGCCTCGACATCCTCGTGAACAACATCTGGGGCGGCCACGACCGCCTGTGGCCGCAGGGCTCCTTCTGGGAGTCCCCCGAGATCCCGTGGGACACGATGTTCGTGGCCGGCGTGCGCGCCCACATCGTGGCCAGCAAGCACGCGATTCCCCTCATGCTGAGGCAGGGCTCCGGCCTGATCGTCACCACCACGTTCTCCGACCAGGGCAAGTACACCGGCGACTTCTGGTACGACCTCGCCAAGAACGCCCTGAACCGGCTCGCCTTCGCCATGGCGCAGGAGCTGAAGCCGCATTCGGTCGCCTCCGTCGGCGTCAGTCCCGGGTTCATGCGCACGGAGATCGTGCTGGCGACCGAGGGTGCCACGGAGGAGACGTGGCGGGAGTTCCCCGGCCTGGCCCGGACGGAGACGCCCCGCTACGTGGGCCGGGCGGTGGTGGCCCTGGCCACCGACCCGAACGTGATGGCGCGGACCGGGCAGATCCTCACGGCCGGCGAACTGGCGCGAGAGTACCGGTTCACGGACGTCGACGGCCGCTACATCCCGCCGTTCAGACTCGACTAGGCAGGACCGTCGGGCACGGCCAGGCCCGGACGAACTGGCGCACGGTGAGCCTGGCCGCACACGAGAGGAGGCGATGAACACGCGCATCCTGGTACGGCGCGCCAAGCCGTCCGAGGCCGAGGCGCTCTCTGCCCTGGCGCTGCGCTCCAAGGCCCACTGGGGCTACGACCCGGACTTCATCGCGCGGTGCCGGGAGGCCCTCACGGTGACCGAGGCGATGATCGCCTCCCACGACGTGTTCGTTGCGGAATCCAGCGGCAGACCGCTCGGGTTCTACGTCCTCAAGGCAGGCCCGGCAGACGAGGGCGTCCTCGACTTCATGTTCGTCGACCCGGTGGCCATCGGCCAGGGGCTCGGCGAGCGGCTCTGGCGCCACGCGGTGCAGCGGGCCGCGGGCCATGGGTACAAGGCGCTCCGCATCGACGCCGACCCCCATGCGGAAGGGTTCTACCGCAGGATGGGCGCGGTGCGGGTGGGGGAGGTGGCCTCCACCGTCGACCCCGGGCGGATGCTGCCCCTGATGCGCTACCGGCTGTAAACCGGAAGCCGCCCCCTGCGGGGCGGCTTCGCCGCGGTGCGCCCAGCATGGGCGCTGACTTGTTGGTGAAAGTCCAATACGGGCGAGGTGGCACCAGCCCGTTAGCCAAAGGCAAGGGCTGCCCAGT